>MTMT01000027.1 GCA_002010195.1 Archaeoglobus sp. JdFR-32 | reverse complement strand
ATGGGTTCGATAATCTGGCAGAAAAAAACCACTATGAATACTACCGGTGGAGCGAATGTTATGGGTTCGTATCCCTATCCACCTAATGGAATGATTGAGATTGACTACGAGTATATCCTTATTTTTAAGAAACCGGGAAAAGGTGAGAAAAATATCAAAGGAGATTAAGGAAAAATCTAAGCTAAGCAAAGAAGAATGGAAAGAGTATTTCTATGGACATTGGTATTTCGGTGGAGCGAGGCAGATAGAACATGAAGCCATGTTTCCAGAGGAATTGCCAAAAAGGTTAATAAAAATGTATACATTTGTTGGTGACACAGTTCTTGACCCTTTTCTTGGAAGTGGAACCACCATAAAAGTGGCTTTGAATTTAAGTAGAAATGCGATAGGGTATGAAATAAATGAGAGCTTTTTAGATATAGTAAAAGAAAAGCTTGGGCTAAAGCAAAGTCTGCTACAATTCAGTGAAAATATACAGGTAATAAGGCGACAAGCATCGGTAAATGTAGATGAGATTGACTACCTCCCGAGGATTAAAGATGCCAAGCCAAAAATAGATCCTAAGAAGCTTAATTTCAAAAGTGATAGGCTATATAGGGTTGTGGACATCATAGATGAGCAGACCATCAGGCTGAATACAGGCTTACTCGTTAAATTTTTGGGTGTAAAAATAATTAAAAGAGAAGAAGCCATAGAATATTTGAGGGATCGTATTTTGAAAAAAGAAGTATATCTTAAATTCGACAATAGTGTAGTTGTAGATGGAAATACTGTAAACGCTTATGTTTATTTAAAGAATAAGATATTCGTGAACGCTTATTTAATTAAAACCGGAATGGCTGAAGCAGACAAAACAAAAGACTACAAGTATAAAACAAAATTTGTTGAATTAGAAAAAAGGTGGAAGAATGGCTAAGGAATGGATACTAAATATGGCAACAAACAGATGGGGATTGAATAGGAAAAACAGCGTTGGACCAGTGTCTCAATGGATTCGTGAATGTAGCCCAAAAACAATTAAAGACTGGGAGCAATTTTATTATGAAAAGCTGCAGAATTTCTAAGGAGTAAAGACATCTCTCTATCTCCCGCGGAGTATATTGAATATCTGGGGAAAAAATTGTATGTGAAAATTACTGAAGTTATTCAGGCGGAGATTGAAGAAGTGACGGAAGAAGACTGTATGCAGTATGTTTACAATCTTGTGATTAGCAGAACGTATGAAGGTTATTTGACGGAGATAAGAACAATATATGGTATACTACAGAAAAGTTTGGGCGTAGAGATAAAACCAGCCCCTGATGAGTGGGATAGACTTTATAATGTGGATTTTTATATTCAGATTGGCAGGAAATATATTGGTTTGCAAATAAAACCTGTAACTTATGAACAGACACCAGAGATTTACAGATGGAAAGAATGGCTCAGAGAACACACAAGAAGTTTGAAGAAAATTTTGGAGGAAAAGTGTTTATTGTGTTCTCGATCAAAAAAGATAACAAAAAAGAGATTTATAATTCAGAAGTTGTTGAAGAGATAAAAAAAGAAATTGAAAGACTTAGGGGATTTGTAGACTGAATCTTTTCCAGCGATTTCTTGCTTATCTCCGTTGTCTGTATGGTTCAAGAGTGTCGAAAAATTTAAATATCAATAACACTAACTATAAGTTAGTTAATACAGGTTATTAACAGGGGGTGGTATAATGAGGAGAAGAGGATTTTTCGACCCGTTTGAGGAGTTGAGAAGGATGCAGGAGAGAATCGGTAGGTTGTTTGAGGAGTTTGAGCCATCCTACATCCCATCGATGCCCGTGGATGTCATAGATGAGGATGACAAACTTAGGGTGGTAGCAGACCTGCCCGGGTTCGAGAAGGAGGACATAGAAGTCTATGTTGAGGATGGCACCCTTGTAATAAGGGCTACGAGGAAGGAAGAGAAGGAAGAGAAAAAGAGGAACTACATAAGGCAGGAGAGGAGATACGGAGAGACATACAGGAGAGTCCCGCTTCCGGTTGACATCGAGGTGGAAGGGATAAAGGCGAAATACAACAACGGCATACTGGAGATCACATTGCCCAAGGCAGGTAGGGAAAGGAGAACGATCAAAATCGATTAACGGATTGGTTGACAAAGTCATCAACCAAATTGCACCTTATCTATGTTTTCCAGCTTTTATGATTTCAGCTTTTATTGAGTTAAGCTGTACACTTAGCACTTTTCAAAAGATTAATAAAACACTGTTATAATGATTCGGTGTGGTCGGAGAAAGAAGAGTTGGGGAAAGAAGAGTCAGAACGATAGTAAAATCCAATGAGAAGAATTCCATGAGGTACTGGAGGAAGGTAAAAAACCCTTTTAGGGTTGCTTTTAACTATTTCGTGATCTCTTTGTGTAGGATTCTGCCATCGCTATCGTTGAAGGTTTGGTTTATGAGGAGGATTGGTGTTAAACTTGGAGAGAATGTATCGTTTGGACTCGAGTCAACAGTGGATGTCTTCTTCCCGGAGTTGATAGAAATTGGAGACAATACGATAATAGGGTATGGTACCGTTATACTCGCACATGAGTTTTTAGTGGATGAATTGAGGGTTGGTGAGGTTAAAATAGGGAAGAATGTTACGATTGGAGCCAACTGCACGGTCCTTCCCGGGGTGGAGATAGGAGATAACACAATCATATCTGCACACAGCCTTGTTAACAGGGACATTCCATCAAATGTTTTAGCTGGTGGAGTTCCCGCAAGAGTAATTAGGGAGATCTAAGGAAAGTTAAACCCTCAACATTCGAAGAAACTCGTTAATTTTCATAACAGCGTAGATCGAGGTAAAGCTCAGTATGAATGTGAAAACCGCTATTAACTCAACACTCTTTTCTGGAATGTAGGGGTGCGTGTTCAGGAAGTAATCGGAGAAATCGTTCAGTAGAAACCATGCGGTGGAAATCATTATGGCTTGAGGGGAAACCTTCTCGATTTCAGCGGAAATTAAAAAGGACTCGATGAATATGATAAAATGGGTTACGAAAATTCCAGAGTAAAGCAAGAGTCTTTCAGGGGCAAAGAAAAAATCTCTGTGGAATATGAGGATCGTCATAGTCCATATGCCATATTTTAGCATATTTGTTGATGAGAAGAAGAGGAAAGCATCGTTTCTAAGGTTCAGAACTATCAATACTGCGGAAATCGTAAAGAATAAGCTTGCGTTGGGACAGTCTGTAATAAGAGGCCAAAAGACAATCTGGGATTCGGCAAGCTGATAGCGATAGTAGTACCAACCGTAAACACTACCGAGAAAGTTGGAAATAATTAGAAACAGGATCAGCTTTCTCCTACCGCTTTTGAACAGGAATAGGAGTTCAGTTATTTGTTTTGCTAACTTTCCGTTCAACACTCTGGGTAGCCACTTTCTTGTAGAAATACCTTTCGTAGTATCCAATTTACTGCCATTTCGATATGTTCAGACAGGCTTGGTTTCGATGAATTTTGTTTTGAGTAGGGTTACGGTAAATGCAATTTTAGTGGACTATGCTCTCAGGAAGCGAAGATGGAGGACAAAAATGCAAACAACCAAAGGTATTTATATAGTTTATATAATGCCTTATCTTGGGGGAATTGAAATGAAAGATTACAAAATCAAAATTGAAAATGTTGTTGCATCAACTCAAATTGGTGAGAATATAGATCTAAACAAAATAGCGAGAGAGATTAAGGATGCTGAGTATAAACCGAAACAGTTTCCGGGTCTGGTTTTGAGGACCAAGGATCCTAAGGCGGCGGCATTAATATTCAGAAGTGGGAAAGTTGTTTGTACGGGATCCAAAAGTGTTGAAGACGCTAACAGGGCGGTAAGGCAAGTGGTTAAGATAATAAATGGATTAGGAATAGATGTCATCCTTGAACCAGAGGTGAAGGTTCAGAATATAGTTGCGTCCGCCGACTTGGGTGTTGACTTAAACCTGAATGCTATTGCAATAGGACTTGGACTTGAAAACATTGAGTATGAGCCGGAGCAATTTCCGGGGCTTGTTTACAGATTGAATAAACCGAGAGTGGTCGTTCTGATTTTTGGTTCTGGTAAAATGGTCGTTACTGGAGGAAAAGGTCCTGAAGATGCAAGACTTGCGGTTGAAAAAATAGCGGATGAGCTATCTGCACTCGGTTTGATGTGATATTTTTTATATTTTCATTTGGCTTTAGCCGATTTTTTTCGGTATTTTTGGTTGTTCGGAATGTGTCTTTTGTGGATAACTTTATTGATTGTTCTGTAGATTTAGCTGAGTAAGAGAACCTGTCTCAAAAACGGAGACTGAAAAAGAGCTTTGGATAAGTATACAAAACCTACACACTGGTACATATGGGTAAGGGGTAAGCAGAAGCCTGAGATTTGTGCTTATAGTCTTCCTCGTACTTCACCTCTCTCCGCTGTTTCGGATCGTGAAGCCTATCGTTTCAGGAAGGAAAGCCCCGTCCCGTGTTGGGGGAGAAAAGAAGGTAAGCCCTCTACTGGGGGATATGATGGATATGATGGTGCTCGGTAGTAATGCCGATAGTGTTGCCAGTGCAAACCAAACCATTTCAATTTCTCCTCTCCTTTACCTCCTTTACCTCCTTTTAACCCGCTCTAAATTTTCTCGCACCTCTCAAAGAGTAGCATGTAGTAGTACGGTCTTATCTCGTACTTTCCTTCGAGCTGACAGTTTTTGAAAACAGGTGCATTAATTTCGGAGGTCACATAGTAATCAAATTTTCCGTAGAGCCGGGTTGAGTACGGAATCTCAATTTTCCGTAGATACCATGGAAGGGGCCAGTAATCGTTGTGGGGCTCAAATATCAAACCATGTAAGCCCAGTTTATCCCTCTCGATAATTTTTTCGGCTAAAACCTCTGCAGATGGCTGAACCTGTATGTAGATCAACCACTCATCTGCATCGTTGTAGTTTATGTAGGTTATGTGGAGTGAAGCGATGAGGTAAGTCACGGATAGAACGACAATACCCGCTCTGAACCCCCTGTTCCTCCAAGAGAAGAGCAGATTTTTTAGATTTGATGAGGAAAAGAAAGCCAAAGGAGCGGTTAGGTGCACCAACAACCAAGGTACCTTATGAGCGAGAATCTGATATATTATCAGTGTCGTTATAACCCAATAGGCAAAAAACAACTCCATTTTTTCAGCGTCTCTCAATCTTTTGTAAAATATGGGAACGGATGCTATTGACAGGGCTAATGGCAGGAATTCGTATTTTGCGAGCAGTCCAGCATAGTAGAGAGCGTGCTTTGCGTGATCTTGCTGTTTGTGCATGCTGAACCAGTGCTCAATACCACCGATGGTTGCTCTTCTGAAGCCATCCATATCTGAAAACCCAGCGGTGTATAGCGGGATGAATATTGTAAAAAAAACCAATAGAAATACAATTGATGCAACCACACTTTCTTTGCTCGGCTTGAATGTCTTAATATACTTGACTCTCTGGGTGGAAAATCCGTACAGCAGAATGAATGATACGAGAATGAATGTGTAGATGTAGGCGTTCTCCTTGGATGTGAACATTACGGAGAGGAAAGCGGATGAGCAAGCTATGTACTTCAGCCTGTCCTTGAATCTCTCGGTTGGGGTCTCGATGTACCTGAAATAGCAATAAATCACCACAATGAATGAAAAAAGAACGGGTATGTCGTTCCTAAGGTATCTCGAGTAGTACAGGATTGAGGTTGAGAAAATCAGGAAGAAAAGGAGAAGGTAGACTCCATCTCCTAACCATCTCTTGAATTTGTATGCAAAGAATATCCCGATGAGGCTGAAAAAAACGGGGAGGAGTCTTGCGGTGAAGTTGCTGTCTCCGAATATGTAGAATACTCCCGCAGTAAAAAAGTATAGGAATGGACCGTGGTAAGCGGGATCGTAGGAATATCTCTGGTTTTTCAGGAGGTCGTAGGAGAGGTACGCGTGAACACTCTCATCGTGATCCATAGGTCGGGCATCTAAGAAAATAATTCTTGTGAGTAGTGTGATTGCGAGCAGTATTAGTATGGTCTTCTTATCCATTGGAATCAGAATTGAGGAGGTATTGAAAAATTTTTTGGATTTCCTCGTTTTAGATTTCCGGGGTGCATAACGGTTAAGTAACGGGAAAAATTATGGAAAACTACAGGTTGGGGAGTGTGAAGTACGGCATGAAATGGATGTATGAAAAGGAAATTGGTTGTTTAGAGAAGGAGTGGGATGGTGAAAACCGGAGATGAGGGGTAGAGATAGAACCCTTAGTGATTTGAAGGGATACACAATTGTAGGAAATCACTCAGCAGTTAAGACATGTTTGTGGTTGAAAAAATCCTTGAAAGATGAGGGATTTTGCTATAAACAGAAGTTCTACGGGATAAAAAGCCATAGATGTCTTCAGATGACCCCCGCCCTTAAGTGCAATCTTGCCTGCATCCACTGTTGGAGACCTCTTGAGCTAATGCCGGAGCTTAAAAAATGGGATGAACCATCGTTTATTGTGGAGGAAAGCATAAACGCCCAGAAGAGATTGTTGAGTGGTTTTTGGGGAACTGAAGGCGTTAACAGGAAGAAGCTTGAAGAAGCTCACGACCCAAATCAGGTTGCAATAAGTTTGATTGGTGAACCCACGATCTATCCCAAGCTCGATGCCTTGATTGAGGAGTTCAATAGCAGGAGTATGACCACCTTTGTTGTTACGAATGGAACAAATCCAACCGTTGTAGAAAAAATTGATCCATTTCAGCTTTATATTAGCTTGACAGCGTATAGTGAGGAGAGTCACAAAAAATTAAATCAACCTCTCGGGAATTTATGGGATAAGATACTGGAATCGCTAAGAATTATGTCGAATAAGGATGGAAGGAGAGTTATACGGCTCACACTCATAAAAGGCGTGAACATGCATCCTGAGAAATTTTTGAAGTTGATTGAAAAAGCAGAACCAGATTACATAGAGGCTAAAGCATACATGCATCTTGGATACTCAAGATTAAGGTTAGATAGGTCAGCTATGCCTGAGCATGGAGATATAAAAGAGTTTTCGGAGAGGTTAGAGGGAATGAGTGATTACTCAATTGTGAACGAATCCGAAATAAGCAGGGTGGTTTTGCTCGAGAGAATGTAAAATGAGGTTGGATAGCTGAAACAAGGGCGAAAATCAATATGACCAAGTTAAAGTGGGATGTCAATGCCCAATTGCCTCAGAAGAAAGTCGTACATGAGTATTATGGCTATTGCAAGGAAGATAAAGAAAATTATTTGGTGAATGTTTTTGTGTTTTCTGAATTTTGAGTGGTGGACATCAATCGACAAATCGAAAAGCCCATCTGCTAAGTGAATTGATATGAATGTTCCGACTCCGGAGAGGAGTATAATACTCCAATATATTGGGTTGGTCAGGATGTGATGGAAGATCAGTAGTATGACCGTTCTCTCGTAGATGCTCTCCATGAAGGATAAGGAGTAGAGGTTCATTGAGATTGCTATGATCCAAACGATAATCTCCGAATGGAGCATTCTTATCCCCGTTAGCAATCTGATCGGGAAATCAAGTAAAAATCCCGCATCGGCTATTGGAGTGCATAACACGAAGAAAGACCAAGTTAGAAGTGTAATGCTTAGCCCGTTTTTAATTCCGTACTTTAAAGAAACGAATGTGAAGTAGAATATTAGGATGGCAAAAAGCAGAATAAATTTTATAACTCTTGATTTGTGGTCTTCCATAAGACTATGTTGTTTGCTTTGATTAATACTTTTGGCTTACTTTTGGTTAGACTTGATGACATGCTTGGTAAAATATTGCTCAAGGTTTGCCTAAATATGTTAATCAGCCTCAGACTCTCCCTTTTCATCATCTTTCAGATCGCCCATCAGTCATCATCGGCAGAATTATTGGGATTAGAAGGAATTTATTTCTTTCTGTCATGTTAGTGGTGTGGGTGGTGATGGTGGTAGAGGGCCTGCATCGGAAAGAGATCATCGCTCCTGAGAAACTTACGGTTAAACAGCTAATGATAAAAGTAAATTTGGAGAACCCAAGGTGGTTTCTCGGGAATTTAATCTTTTCGTCCTGCATTTCATCGCCACACCCTGCCAATCTTGTCTCAATAAGGTGGAGACTTTTGATCGGTTCGAGTCTTTCTGCAGTGACTCGAGGAAAAAGATTTATTTCCCGTAGTTGGTAAGTTGGTAGTATACGAGCACAGGAGTGTTAACTGAATCCCACCTCTCGAAGCTTAGCATGTGTTCTAATCAAAACACCAGCCCCGTGGTGTAGCGGTCAATCATACCGGCCTTTGGAGCCGGCGACGGGGGTTCGAATCCCCCCGGGGCTACTTTTCGGTTTTAATGGACTATATGGAGAGATTCCATAAAGGGAGGGCAAGGCTTGAAAGCTGAGTTCGATTCTGAAGTTGGATTCTTTCGATTTCGTAGACTCTGATAACTCCATTAGGCTGGAATTTATCTAAACCTTTTGCTAGGGGGATGTAATCTTCTGAAGCTAAGACATTGCTAACCAAAACTAAAAAATTTTAAAACAACTCATAATGCAAAATCGAAATTAAGTTTAAATGCCCTCAACTCCATAGGTTTTTAAACTTTCCGTTCGAGGTTAGCGGATCGGTGGTTTGAATGACTGGTCTAATATTGGCGTTGGATGTTGTTGAAAGAGAGAGGGCACTTGATATTGCGAAAAAGACCTCGAGGTTTCTGGATTACATCAAGGTGAATTATCCTCTCGTTCTGTCATGCGGGATAGAGATAATTGGGGAGTTGAAAAGGTACTCGGAAGTAATAGCGGACTTTAAGATTGCAGATATACCGTACACGAGTTCTTTAATCTCAAGAATCGCATTTCAAAACGGAGCAAAAGGTATAATCTGCCATGGATTTGTTGGAAGTGACACGATAAAAGCGGTTCTGAGCATTGCAAAGGAGTACGGCGGAGAGGTTTATGTTGTTACTGAGCTATCGAGCGACGGAGGGAGAGAGTATCTACAGGGGCACTCGAACTCCATTGCAGTTCTATCGAAAAATATCGGCTGTCACGGGCTTGTAGCTCCCGCTACAAGACCTGATAGGATAAAAGAAATAAAGGAGCTTACCGATATGAAGATACTCGCTCCCGGAGTTGGAGCACAGGGGGGGAAAATAAAAGAGGCGATTCTGGCGGGAGCAGACTATCTGATAGTGGGAAGATCCATTTATGATTCGGAAGACCCCAAAGAATCTGCGGAGGAGATAAGAAGGGAGATAGATGAGGTGACGAAATGATAGATAGGTTAAACTTCACAAAAATGCACGGGAATGGTAACGATTTTGTTGTGATTGATGAGTTTAGGGAGGCAATCATACCCGAAGAGGTGAAATCGAAAATTGTCAGAGCAATTTGTGATAGGAGATTTGGAGTTGGTGCGGATGGGTTATTGTTCGTCCAGAGTTCAGATATTGCGGATGCAAAATTCAGATACTTCAACAGCGACGGAAGTGAGGCGGAAATGTGCGGGAACGGAATCAGATGCTTCTCGAGATACATCGTTGAGGAGGGATATGCAAAAGAAGGCAAAATCAGCGTTGAGACACGGGTTGGAGTGCTTAAACTGAATGTCAAAAGAGAGAAGGGTTACCTGATAAGGGTGAATATGGGGGAAATCAAGGATGCATCGGAAGACATCCCGGTTAATATCGGAAAGAGGAGGTTCTGGGGCGAAAGGCTAAAAGCTGGAGATACTGTGTACGAGGTTTACGCGGTGAATAGCGGGGTTCCACACGCGGTAATTTTTGTGGACAACTCTGAGTTGGATGAAGTTGACATAATGTCCGCGAGAAGCATACGATACAACCCAATCTTTCCGAATGGCACTAATGTGAACTTCGTCTCGGTTTTATCGAAGAATGAGATAAGGATAAGAACTTATGAGAGAGGTGTGGAAGCTGAGACCCTTAGTTGCGGGACGGGAAGTGTAGCCTGTGCATACGTCTCTTCAGCTCTTGGTTATACAAAGCCACCTGTAAGAGTTGTGACCAAGGGTGGAGAGCTGACAATAGAGTTTGAAGGAAAGATAGCGTACATGACNGGATCNGCAAACAGGGTTTTCGATGGTGTTTTGAAAGTGGAAGAGCTCCGAATCGAGTGAGATCGAAATGAGGCGGGTAAGGTTCAAGAACAGACTCGTTCTGTCAGCTATGGCTGGAATAAATGACCATTCATTCTGTTCTAAGTTTCCTGCAGGACTTGTTGTTTTGGGAGGTTTCAGTGCGGATGAAAAGAGCATGAGTGCATCGAAAAAAGCTGTTAAAAGGGGAAGAAAGGAGTTTATTTTTGATAGACCGCTTGAGGGAATTAAAAAAGAGATTGAGGGTTTGCTTGCATCCTACACTGGAAACTTCGCTGTGAATGTGAGATCATATACGATAGATGGTTATATCGGCGTTGCAAAGCTCGTTTCGATGTACAACGGCATTCTGGAAATCAACGCCCATTGTAGGCAACCGGAGTTTATCGAAATAGGTTGTGGACAGTCTCTTCTGCTGGAAAAAGATAAGCTCGAAACGATCGTTGAAGAAACATCCAAATTCTGCTTAACTGCAGTGAAAATAAGGGGAAATGTTGAAGGATTAACCCNTAGTGGCTATGTAGATCTTGTGAAATCCTTAAGGGATTNGGGATGTAAGATAGTCCATGTGGATGCCATGATACCCGGGGGAGGTGCGGATTTAAACCTAATTGAGAGACTTGCACCCATTATTTTTACCGTAGGAAACAATTCTGTCGTGGATGTTGGTTCTGCATTGGAGATGATAAACAAGGGGGCAAANCTTGTGTCCTCTGCGAGAGCGGTGCTGAAAGATGAGAAGTTCTTTGATAAACTGCTAATGAACAGAAAGCTTGCGGAAGAAGTCCATCTTGAGTGTTGAAAGAGGAAGACTTATATCGGGATTGGGTGGATTTTGTGTAGATGAAAATTTCACCCATATGCCCCTCCTGTTTGCTTAACAGAGTTTACATGGAATCAAAAATGTCAACGAATGATGAGGAGAAAATAAGAATGGCGATCCACTCAGCACTGGAGATACTATCTGAGGAGTTTCCCAGAGGAGGTGTGAACGCCATCATCGCTACGAGGATACACAGAAAGGTTTATGAAATTCTTGAAGACAACGATCCATATAGGGGGGTCAAAAAAAGGGCAAACGAGATTACACTGAGGTATCTCCCGGTGATAAAGAGGTATATATCTAAGAGCGGTGATCCATTCTGTGCATCTGCAAAAGCATCGATCATAGCTAATACCTTTGATTATGGAGTTATGGGGCATAAAACCAATGATGAGAGATTCATCGATTACTTCGAAGAGAAATTCTCAATCCCCCTTAAAATAAACCATCTTGATAGGATTAAAGAGTACTGCAAGGGGGATGTAGTATATCTGACTGATAACTGTGGAGAAATCATTGTTGATGCGTTATTTATGAAAGAGATAAAGAAGATATGCAATAGGTTGACAGTTATTGTAAGAGGAAAGCCCATTATCAGTGATGCAACATACGAGGATGCACTTCTTGCAGGTATAGATGAAATAGCGGACGAGATTCTTACGAATGGAGAAGGAGCGATAGGAATTATCAGTTCGGAACTAGGTGATCTGGCGAGGGAGAGGTTGAACAACTCGGACATCATCATAGCCAAGGGTATGGCGAATTACGAATGTCTGTCAAGCTGGAATAGGAGAATAGCTTTTCTCCTCACAGCAAAATGCGAACCAGTGGCAAACTCCATAGGGGTTGGCGTAGGTGACATGGTTGCCATGCTTAAAGAAGTCTAAGGGATCTTAAGGGGGATTGAAACTTCTTAAGTTAGCATAAGGGGGTGTTTTAATGGAGGAGATGAAAGATACTCCAACACCTACGAAGTTGAGAGAGAGAACACTTAAAGACCTTTTTTCCGTATTTGAGGGAATTTATGGCCCCTCCTTTGAGTGTAGATATTATCCATGCCACTTTTCGGGGCAGGATTGCTCCTTCTGTTACTGTCCGTTTTACCCGTGTCTCATCTATGATATGGGTGGGGAGATAAAAGTATCTTCGGATGGAAACTTCGTTTGGAGTTGCGTCAACTGCTGGAAGATACACGAAAAGGACTTCTCTGAGAATGTAATGGTTGCTCTAAGCAGGTATCCGAGGCAGAGAATTGTGGAGGAGGATTGGTTCTTTTTCAATGAGATCCTTCAGGAGCTATTGTTTGGTGATGTTGTGGGGATAAGGGATGAAAATTACTACCTCCTCGACATTCTTTCCGACAAGGTGTGTGAGGAAATAGATGATGGAGAAGTTTTAGCAGTAAAAGTTGATAACTTCAGCATAACCTCGGTTAGAAAAATTAAAGACCTCAAATCAGCGGAAAATGAAATAATAATTCCGGTTAAAAGTAAGGGAAGGTATTATGGGGTGAGGGATGAGAGCTTCGTTGTTTGCTATGAGGACAGGCTGGTTTACTGAGTTTGGTTTGTCGATATATCGTATTTAACCTTCAGGCTATCCTCGTTTATCACATATCTGTGTTCTCCTCTGATTATCGTCTGAATTGCAAACTCTATGACTTTTTTATAGAAGTTGCAGGACGGAGATTTTGTGAGGAGATTACCATACATGGAAAAAACCTCTGCAGGGCATGGAGAACCGCAAATGTGCCTGAAAGAACACTCTCTACACTCTTCTATTTTCTCAACGGTTCTGTTTCTGAGTTCCTGAAAACACACCATAATCTCCGTGATATTGAATGTATCTGTTTTAAGTTCCGTTCTAAATTCTTTAACCCCTATAAATTCACTACAGGGATAGATTCCTTCAGTGCTTATTGCAAGAAATCGTCTACCTCCTCCACATGGAGATATGTCGCATTGCAGAACTCTTGATGTTGGTGCAATAAATCCAAGGATTATGTTTGCAAAATCACCAATAACGATTCTGTTTCCGTTTTTCGTGTGGTTTATCGCGGTTTTACACGCCTTTACAAACTCTTCAGCGGATCTATCGGGATCTGCCATAAGTTTCCTGCCACCCTCGCTTGTACCTCTCACGGGGTTCATTAAAACGAGTCTTACCTTGCCTGCAAGGAAGTCTATCATGTCTGATAGATGGTGGTAGTTGAATCTGTTAATGGTTGTGATTACACTCAACTTTTTATATCCTTTCATGTATTCTATGGCTTTTACCGCACAATCAAACTGTCCTTTTCCCCTCGTTATATCGTTCGTCTCTCTGTGCGGTGAATCAAGGGAGATGCCAACATTGACTTTTCTGTCGATTAAGAAGTCCATGTCCTCCTTCTCCAGCAGTTTGGCATTAGTTTGGATTCCGTAGTTGAATTTAAATTCTTCAATTGCCTCAAAAACCAAATCCTTGGCAATTAACGGCTCGGAACCGTGAAAGACTACCCACTTAACATTACCCTCAAGTCTGGAAAGTATTTCGAACAACTCGTCTCTCTTCATGGTTCTGCCTCTTCTCCTCACCTCTTCTGGGATGTAGCAGTAGGGACACTCGGAGTTGCACAGATCAGTGACATTGATGTATACTGTTTCCGGCTTGACTTCGAATCTGTATTTGTCGAGTTCCTTTTTTAGGACATCTTCTCTATCGGTTAAGAAATCCTTAACCAACTTAAGTTCTCGGGCATCATCGATAATGGCCCAGAATGCCGTTTCAGGATCGAACAGAAATCTTTTACCATTGTGGTTGTATGTGTTGAGCATGATATCACCTAAAAAAATTAAAAGGGTGAACTCTCGTCGCTCATGACATAGTGCGTTAGCCCNCCCTTTGCATCGCATTCAAGCCTGTATCCAACGACCATGTAGATTCCGCGGTGTAAAAAAATAAAAATTTTTTGATCTCAACACAACAAAATTTTAGTTAGCCCTAAGCCTAAGCATGACTTGGATTGACTACTCGATTTGAAACCTTAACAATCCCGCAATCCCTCCAAGGGACATCAGCTGTTTCCCCGGCTCAAAGTCCGAGCTTAAGATTACGACCTTTCCGCCAGAATCCTCAACAGACCTCATGAGCCCATCTATGTCCCAATTCTCCCTCTCCCTTAGCAAGTACTCGTCTGCAATAAGGAGGGTGTCTATGGCTCCGTACTCATGTGCTCTTACCACCTCGTCTTTACCGTACACCGTATTCTTTCCTTTTGCGATGCCCTCAAGAANTCTCTCCATGTATTCCGCCTCTTTCGCAATTCTTATCTCTCCCGCAATTTTCTCCACAACTCCCCTCTTTAAGACCTCGATAAAACCCCTGCTTCCGACTGAAGATATATCTGCCTTCACGATTCTGTCTGATAAATCCGGACTTCTCTCCCTGAGGAACTTTATGAAATCATCTTTTGTGAAGCCCGGTCCCGCAATAATAACATATTCGAATTTGATGTTTTTTATTACCGAGAGCACTTCTCCGAAGAATTCCTGTCTGTAGCTTCCTAAGTCCTTCCCGTAACTTCTGCTTATCACTGNAATCTCTTCGACACCCCAATCTCTCAATGCTCCAATGTATGCCTCTCCTTCCTCCATCGTGACGATTAGAATGTCCGGTCTTTTTGATGACTCGATAGCGGATCTTATTCGCTCGAGCTGTTCATCCTTCCACTTTTCTTTTATAATGCTCAACTCCTTTCCCGGGGTTATGTTTATTGTGTGGTAGCCCGAATCTTCCACTCCCGCGANTATCGTTCCGGTGACTCGTAGCCTATTGGCGAACCTATGAAACTCCACTTTCTCAACCTTTATACCAAGTCTGACGGTCACCTTCTCCTTATCACTTCTAAGCTTATCCGAACTCTCGCTTATTCTTTTAGTGAGAGAGAAAACGATGTCATTCGGTTCGATTATGTACTTTAAATGCCACAGATCGTCCAGAGTTTCCGGAATTAGTTTGATCTCTCCTTCTCTGTTCCTCATTTTTTCCTCTACTATTCTCATCTCTCTCCACTCCTCTGACTTATGTACTGGAGAGGATGATAAACATTTTTGCAGGTTCCGTCATCGTAGCAGTTGTGGTAGGTCTTCATAGTGTCGCATGAGGGGGGATAGTACTCCGTTCCCTTCGCTCCTGCAATATGGTTCACCTGATACCTCGTCTTTTCCTCATCAAAGTCTGGAGCCATCTTATATAGGGATACGACCTCCTCCACATCCATTCCGAGGTTTAGCAAGAAGGATGTAAGGGCAAATCTTGCTGAGTGGGGGATGTTAACACCGCTCTGAAGGTCTGATAGAATCCTCCGCATGCAGGGGGGGAACTCGGATGTGTTTATCTTGCTCATGCTTATCTTCGGCATNTTNTTCCTTACTTTCTCCGACAAAGTCCTCAGGTCTTCGAGGTCTTTTTTTATTCTGACTATCTCCCTCAACTCCGGACTGTTGTTTAAATCGAAATCTTCGTATCTCTCAAGGAATCTATCTCTGAGGAACTCTACGATAACNCTCACGAATTCACCTTTCGATAGGTTCACTCTTCCCTTGCGAACGAGTCTGTTGATGAGTCGCCATTCTTTCGCCCTCATTTTTACCGATACTTTTAAAAAGGTGGTGACATGGACGGAAATATCTTTGCTGATGTTTACATCTATGTTCAAGTCATCTGCGATCATCTTCAGTACCTCCAAGCTCTCGGACTCAAGGGTTTGGCGGAAGCTCTCAGCAAAGTTTACTGCGAACCTCCTTCCAACCCATTCATCGAGGTTCGAGACCAGAATTTTTGAGTAGAGGTAGCCTATAGCAAGCATCTTGGCGTATGTTACTCTTTTATGGTAGTGTTCATAGGGGATATCTTTCTCACAATTTTTAAAGCACTCGGAACAGCTAAAGCACTCCTTACTCACAAAATCAGTTTTACATTCTCTATAGCACCTTATATCGCAGTCGGTACACAGGAAGGATTCGTAGTACTCCGGTTGGAAGTACTCCTGAAGGCTCCCCCTAACATCCAGTTTTCTGTTCCTCAGGATGGATTCGATTGATTGCTTTCCTATGTCCATTGCGGTCTCAACCACTCCATCCTTTTTCTTGAGGACATCTAATAGCTCACCNTAAAAATACTCGAGGAAAACTCCGGAAATTCTCAGGAAGGGGTATTTTATTATGAGGGGTAAAACGGGCAAAAAAGGATTTTTTGAAATTGGCATGATTTCTTAAGTTATCTAATTGTTCCGTTATTCCGCCTCTATTCTTGGTGCAAGGATGTACTCTACCTTCACTTTTCCTCCAGCAACCTCGAAAATCATCCTTCCCGGATAATCGTTTCCGAGCCTTATTGTAAGCACATCACCCGGTGATGCAATTTTAACGAACTCCTTCAGGTACTCCAAGGAGAACATACTTCTTGCAGATTGTCCGTTGAACTCTGCAAGCTCTGCTTCGGTCAGGTTGAATGTTATCTTATCCACATCTCCTTCCGCCTCTATGAAAAATCCTTCGGATGTCGTTCTGAAAACAACATGGTCACTGATCTTGTCTGCAGCCATGACTGCTTTTCGAAACTCTCCTGCATCCATCACAATCTTGGCAGGAAGATCTATTTGTGGGATCCTTGGCTCCTTTCTTATTGCGGAAGGCTCGATTAGTGAGACTGAATACTTCACGCTTCCGAACTTTACCACGAGTGAGGTCTCNTCCTGTATTGTAAGTTCAACAATCTCATCGTTCTTCATTGATTTTGATATGTCAAAAATCCTGTTGACATCTATCCCTGCTGTGAACTCTCCATCAACTTTATACGCATCAAATGATGAAGATGGGACGTCGACAATAACCATTGCAACATTTGCTGGGTCTACCGCTCTTGAGTGGAGCCCCTCTTCCCCAAAGTGAAATCTCGCCTCACTAACAAGTGAAACCATAGCTTTTGAAACCGTCTTTAAAATCTCTCCTGTTAGTACCACTTCTACCATTTAGCATCACCGTATAGGAGAAAATCAAGAGGAAAATATTTATAATTTTCTTTGTTGATTCTGCGGGAATTCTGCAAGTTTATCCTGAGGGAGTTTAAACACCTCGCTCTCTTCGACATTCTTAAATCGAACACGATTTCGTATCGACTTCCACAATCTTTCCTCTTGGTGTTTCCTCCTCGAAAATTTGCCCTTCAAATCTGTAAATCTCGGNATCATCCATTAGCCAGCAGTCTGGAGGCATTCCCGCCTTCATGCATGTCTGGGAGAGAAACTCCTCTGAATCGAACCCGAACTCCACAGCAACTTGGGGTAAGAGAAGACCTGAGTAGAGTCCCTTTCTCACCATCAAGCCGTGCCGTCCCACCTCCACATGTTTGGGAAGTTCAATCCCTTTTGCGTTGATTTTCTCTGGTGGAGTGAGGATCGTAACCTCTACCGTTATCTCATCCATCTCCTCAATCTTAACGGGTAGAAATCTTGGATCTTCAACCGCAGATGCAATTGCGGAATCGATTATCGCGATATCAAGCCTCTTATGAGGATACGGAAACCCTATACAACCTCTCAGCTCTTTATTTTTCCTGAGAGTTACAAACACTCCTCTTTTTTCAGAAAAAACTCCGTTATATCTTGTATCTATAACCTTTCTCTCCTTCAGGTATGTCTCAATCGCATCCCTTGCGAGCCTCACAGCCTTTACACCATCATCAATTGAGAGAAGTTTTGCCATGAGCTATAAGATGCTGTTGGATAATATATGGATTTTCGTGGGGGGTTAGGTGGAGTCGATACTAATAGGATTTGATGTTGGGTGGGAGGAAGTATCATCTTACCTGTACCAAAGTCATCTGGTCCACTCCATCTCGAAACCCTTTTCTAATTGCTAATCGTCAATTCTTCATGAGCTACTTGGGTGTTGATATTGGTGGAACTAATGTTGACTTCGTTCTGTGCATGCAAAACTCAGGTGACGGTTATGAATTTGAGCACATAGCATCCTTCAAGACTCAAGATGTTATAGGTGATGTTTCCAACCTGATTGAATCCTTGGCTGAGGAGAATGATGTGGAGGGAGTGGGGGTTGGGGTAGCATGCTGGATCAAGGAAGGAGTGATGTACAGGGCACCGAATCTACCGAAAATTCCCGAGTTAAGAAGGGAGTGGGTCATCGAGAATGATGCAAACTGTTTTGCATTCTACTCGTCAAAAGTCTTTGGATACAGAGATCTGCTTGCACTAACAGTGGGGACTGGCATAGGAACGGGTGTGATAGTGAATGGAGAGATTTACAGGGGGAAAGGGCTTGCAGGAGAATTGGGGCATGCTTATGTTGGAGGGGACAGAATGTGTGTTTGCGGGAGAAGAGGGCATCTGGAAACGCACTTCAGCGGNTGGGTTATAAAGAAAGAGAGAGGAAGGGAGCTTGAGGAGGAGGAGATTTACAAGCTAAGTGGTTTTGATGTATTTTGCAGGACGATAGCTATTTCGGTCATGGTAATGGACTTTCCTGCTGTGGTGGTTGGAGGAAGGATTGGAAGCAAGCTCGATGAGAATGTGATAAAAAGCAGAACAGAAAAGTACCTAATGCAGGAATTCATACCGGAGTTTAAGGTGTTGAGAGATGAGTTTGCGGTTGCAAAAGGGTCGGCGTTGCTTGCAAAGCATATTGCTGATTTGAGGTGAAATTATGGTGGATGAGTTCGAGTTCGTTAGAGAGTCCGCAAGGAAGATAATAGACATGGAGGTTAGAGGAGCGGGAAGGATCGCTAAGTTCACCGCTGAGGTTTTGAAGAGGTTTGCTGAAAGTGTTGAAGATGATTTTGATGAGAAAATGAGAATTGCATCGAGAATACTTCTTGAGACGAGACCGACCGCGGTGAGTTTGTACAATGCTGTAAATTATGTAATGAACTACTCAGGAGAAACAACTCAGGAGAAGAAGGAAGATTTGATAAAGAGAGCGAACAAATTCGTTGAGTGGGTCGAAACCGCAAAAAAGGAGATAGGAAAAATAGGAGCCAAAAGAATCAGAGATGGATCCACAATCCTCACTCACTGCAACTCCTCTGCAGCCCTCTCAATAATAAAGGAGGCTGGAAGNGACAAGGACATCAGGGTTTTTGCGACCGAATCCAGACCGAGGTATCAGGGACATTTAACTGTGAGGGAGCTTGCGGAGGAGGGGTTGGATGTTACATTGATAGTGGATTCCGCGGTGAGGTACTTCATAAGGGAAGTGGATTATGTTGTTGTAGGTGCGGACGCGATAACAGTAAATGGGGCGCTGGTAAATAAAATAGGCACATCTCAAATAGCATTATGTGCGAATGAAGCGAGAATTCCTTTTATTGTCGCAGCAGAGACCTACAAATTCAGTCCGAAAACCCTCTCAGGGGAGGTGGTTGTAATCGAGGAAAGGTCTCCAACAGAGGTTGTGGGCGAGGACATGCTCAATCTTGGAATAAAGGTAAGAAATCCCGCATTCGATATAACTCCGAGAAGGTACATAGACTTAATTGTTACAGAGATCGGAGCGATCCCACCGGAGATGGCTTATGTTGTCATCANGGACAGGCTTGAATATCACACTCCCTCTAAGGACGAGCTCTCCCTATCTCCCCATCACTACGAGTAGCGAATGGGTGCGGGGTTGAAGCACAGAATGGCTATGATAAATGTTGCTATTCCAACAACGAACCTCCTCCGGTCGATTGGAGTTCTGTCGTTTAGCGGTTTCGGATGNTGTTGCATCGAGAATATAAGAGCTATAATTCCCCAGAAAATAAGGATTGATTGTTCTCCACTGAGAAATGAGAATAACCAGCCACCGATTATCATCAAAGCGGGCATAATTTTTGAGACGATATCCGCTTTTTCACCGATCATAGCTCTCAGAACATGCCCTCCATCAAGCTGACCTACGGGTAGTAGATTGAAGAATGTTACGAGCATACCAACCCATCCCGCAAAGGCTATCGGATGCAAAAACTCGCTTTTAGGGCTTACAAGGAGAGAGATCGCATCGAAAAGAATAGGTGTTCCAAGCTCGATGTATGTTCCACCCTGAACGGGTTGGTAGGGCAGAGTTAATCCNATTGCGGTTATTAAAACTGAGGCAGCGATACCAACCAATGGGCCCGAAACACCCACATCAAAAAGAGCGTTTCTGTTTGGAATTGGTCCTTTGTGTTTTATAATTGCTCCGAGGGTTCCTACAATTGTTGGAAACGGGATGAAGTAAGGGAGAGAAGTCTTCATGCCCCATATTCTTGCAGCGAGATAGTGNCCCATCTCGTGGCTACCGAGTACAAATATTATTGCAAGGGAGAACTTTAAACCCTCGAGAATGTTGAAATCTGGAGTAAATCCCATTCCAACGAAGGTTGTACTTGCGATTGTTGCAATCAGGAGGATTAAATTTATCCAATTTCTGTTCTTCTCTTCTCTGAAAGTAGCTTCGATTATTATTTCTCCGTATCTGTATCCAATTTCGATGTTAAGGTGTGGAATAAACTCTATTAGCTTTTCTTTGAAAATCTCGACCTTCTCTCTGTCCGTGACATCAACATAGAATCTGATCCCCTTTTCGAGTTCCTGAAAATCGTAAACATTAAAGTGCTCGTAGACAACATCTCTAAATCTCTCGATTAAATCTTCTTTCAACTCCTTCAATCTATCACCTGTCTAATCTATCTAAGATTTCAATATGGCATTTTGCTCTATCCGCATGGATCCTCAACCTTTCTCCAGTTCTCAGCAAGGATAAATCCACCATGTCGACAAGAGGGATCTCACTGATTATTGCTCCTACTGCTATTATTGGCTCTGTTATCTCATTAATTATGGCTATTGGAGCGGTTTTTGATTTTTTCATTCTTAGAAGGACATATGTGCCAACAGTTGACCCCCTACCGGATGGAAACGCAAAAATCTTTCCTGATATGCTCTCGCCGTATATATCGGAATCCTCAGCGACAACCTTTCCCGTGTCTGGATCCACATCACCGAGAAATGAGAAATTTTTTCTGCTTATGATTACTTCTCCTTCAGCAACTCCACCGGATATTTTTCTGCATGGGATCCTTGATTCTCTATTCTTGTTGTATTGGCTACTACTCACATTGCGTTCCACAACTAAATTTTGTTTTTCGGGTTTAAATACTCCTCGGAATTGGATTGCTTAGGTCTGATTTAGTTTAACTCTACAGTAAATTTTTTAGATAAAAAAGTTTATAGGGTATGGACATTGAGGAGTTTGAAGAGGTACGGAGATGGCTTAACAATGTGAGGGTTGGAACTGTATCAGCTTACGAATCAAGACTCAGGCTGTTCTGTGAATAGTATAGAATGACCTTCGTCTATCNTTTTGATGAAGCTGAAGAAAATAGAGAAGTCAAGAAGGGAGAGGACAAGCCAGAAGCGAGATTGATAAGTTCTACAATTATCTGATTAACGAAAAGAAGACGGCAAGAAAAACAGCCCATCCTGATATTATGGTTAAGTTTAACCTTTGATTTAGGTATATAATATAAGGTCCTCACCAAACTAGCTCTCAGCCAACCTCTGCAACACCTTCTTCTCCTTAAATCCTAAAGCTATAACCATCCCAACCGGAAGGACATTCATGGCAGCGAACTTATAGACAGATTTCATCGTGTATCTATGCAACCTTCTCAAACTCATTGATTTAGCGAGTTTGAAGATGTCCTCTATAACAGATCTTTCAGACTTGAAACTCTCCCAGCTCTTAAGC
>MTMT01000044.1 GCA_002010195.1 Archaeoglobus sp. JdFR-32 | reverse complement strand
GGGGGTTCAAATGCAAGGTTTGATTTGCACCCAAGGCAAGGCACGCTTCCAAACCTTCATTAAAGCCTTTCCTGAATCCCTACAAAGACTACTCTTGCCTATCCAAAATGAGTGGTAAGATATTAAAAGTTAATTCATCCTCTCCAACCAGTTCGCTTGTGCCTTTGTTAACCCAGCTCATGACTCACCCGGTTCCTGACTTAAAACCCTCATTCTCTCAACCTTCTTCTGACCATTGGATTCTTCCTTGCAATTTTTTCCAAAAACGATTCAAAACTTTCATCCTCTGGAACGATTGCATTCAGAAAAACACCGGTTCTGCCGATCTCTCTCCTTCTTTCCAGAACCCTCTTTCTCTCCCTGATTATTTCAAGGGACACATTAAGAACTCTCGATAGCTCAATCTCATCCAAGTCATTTATTGGTATCTCGAAATGACCTTCCAAACTGGGTTTTATCAGCTTGAGCCTCTTGTCAACTCCGGGAGTCCTCAAGTTTTTCCTTAAGTCGTCAAGACTTATAGCCCCTCCAAAATTGTAAAAGTCCATCTCCCTATCTTTCAGATTTATCAAAGGAAAACTAACCGATGTGTTGTTATCCAAGATGTACTCTCCCTTTATAGCATAGTTCGGAGTCGCTTGTACAATTCTCCTTTCAAGTATCTGAAAAGGCGACAGAGCTATTTCGATTAAATACGATGGTGTCCTGAGAGGTATGAAAACATCTACATCACTTTCATTCGTGACATCTCCCCTCGCAACACTCCCGTACACTATCGATCTCAGACCTCTTTCGTAGAGTTTCTCCATTACCTCTACCGCTCTCTCCCTCTTCTTCTCAAGTATCTTCCATCTCTTCTCACTGTAGATTATTTTTCTTGCAGAGCCGTAGATTGCGGTTTTTTTTCGCATTGCCAATCAACCTTTAACGCAAGAATCAATCCACTGGAGGTATTCCTTCAATCCATCTTCCACCGTGAAGCCAACAATGCACGGCACCTGATATGTGTGTATTTTCTTAATTTCTTCCCTCAGCTCCTTGAACTTTTCCGCCCTCGTCTTCAGTATCATGCCTATCTCCGGAGATTCCTCTATCTTCCCTTCCCACCAGTACATCGACTTTATTTCGAACATATTCACACACGCGACAAGCTTCTTCTCAAGGAGGTGTCTCGCTATCCTTTCCGCGGATTCCATGCCTTCAGCCGTAACATATATGAACATGTACATCCTATTTTCCCTCCGCCCTTAAAAAAGATAGAGAGGTTAAAAATGATTTCCATCAACTGGCTCATAGGAATNGGGGTATTTCTGATCTATTGGGTTATTGTCATAGCCCTCAACTCCAGAAATAAACTTGAAAAGTACAACATTACCGCTTATGGACCTCTGTTGATGATAAGAACAGAGAANGGATTAAGATTACTCGATAGACTCGCAAAAAGAAGAAGATTTTGGAGAGTTTTCGCGGATTCGGGAGTCCCCGCTGTTTTCGCGGGTATGATCTTCATGTTTCTGCTTATCATCATAACAGATGTTGTTCTNTTCACGAACCCTCCCCCTCCCTCAAACTTGACCAACCCCAAAAATGCCCTGCTCATTCCGGGGATTAACGACTGGATACCCTTAGAGTGGGGAGTAATTGGACTGCTCGTAACCCTCGTTGTACACGAATTCAGTCACGGAATTCTCTGCAGGGTTGAGGGTGTAAAGGTAAAATCTATGGGAGTTCTCTTAGCATTAGTACCCATAGGTGGATTTGCGGAGCCGGATGAAGAGGAGATGATGGATAAATCGAAAGTTAAGAGCTCTTCAAGGGTTAGAATATTCTCCGCGGGTGTAATCAGCAACTTCATCGTTGCATTTATCTCATTCGCTCTCTTCTTCTATCTAATCGGGTTTCTGACTCCCACAGTATCAGTTCTCGGTATTTACCCCAACACACCGGCGGATGGGTTGATCGAGCCCAACTCGATTATAGAGGAGATCAACGGGTTGAAAGTTTCAACTCCAGAANATGTGGAAAAAGCTCTGACCTCGGAGGAGATAACACTCAAGGTGAGGGAGGGAAACTCTGTCAAGGAGTATACTCTCCCTAACATCGCAGGACCAAGGATAGTTCTTGTTCTAAAAGATTTTCCTGCTAAAGAAGCGGGTTTAAAGGAAGGAATGATAATATATTCCATAAACGGTGAAAGAACTCCAACAATATCTTCATTCTTCAGGGCAATGCAAAAAACCAAAGCGAACGAGAGAATACAGGTTACAGTTTACGATAACGGTACATTCAGGAACTTTGAGTTCGCCCTTACCAAACATCCNAACTCCAATTCAGGTTTCATGGGCGTGTCCGTTGAGGAACATATCTCCGGAATGAGGATTGCGTACTCAAGCATCATTCTTGATTGGCTGAAGTCGATTCCTTCCCAACTATCCTCCCCCGTGGGATGGCTTACAATGGTTTCAATGCCGATAAACTTTAGAGGGTTTGGAGAGTCAATATTCTTCATACCCACCGGAATCTGGAGTGAGACTGGCGACTTGATATTTATAATACTCAACATCCTTTACTGGGTTGGTTGGATTAACTTCTATGTTGGCTTATTCAACTGCCTACCCGCGATACCTCTCGATGGTGGAAGGGTTCTTCACGAAATACTAACATCAATTCTTTCGAGAAGATACGGGGAGAGAGGTGAGGAGATCTCTCTAAAAGCAGGAAAATTTCTGGCATTCATTATCTTCTCATCACTAGCCCTCTCAATCATCATACCGAACCTGCAATACTTCACAAAGTAGGCTGAAATAAACCTCCAGACTTGAAATAAACCTCCAAAAACCACAAGAAAACAGAGATGGGTCTTCAGCACATCAGAATGCTAAAAATGAAACTAAGAGGAGATTTTACTTTTCAGCACTTTTCTCCTCGGTTTTCAGCTTCTCCTGTTCCTCTTGTTCTTTCTGTTTCCCCCGTTTCCCCTGTGTCTCGCTCGTTTCCTCTGCGTCATCCTCTTTCTCATCCGCTTGCACGTTCTCTCCAGTAACCTCTTTGGCAATCTTCTCGGGGCGTGGGAACTTNTCAACAAGGCGGATCTCTTCCACATCCTCGATATGTCTGAAGATGCTGTCTATCGCTGAAAACTTGCCTATGATGAAGTACTGGTCAAAACTTGCACCCCTTGGCACCTCTACCTCAACCACNCCATCATTCACCTCAACATTAACATCCTTGGTAGTGTACAGCAGGAAAAGGGCTTTTATTTTCTCTATCTTGTCCTCAATCTTCTCCTTTATTTTCAGATCGAAGACTATCTTCTTCCCCGCGTAAGGATGGTTGAAGTCAACTATNGCTCTTCTACCGATTATCCTCTCTACCGTTCCCCATCTGTCGCCAATTTGTATTCTCTGCCCGATCTCAGGTCTTTCTTTGAACTTCGTGAGGGTTATTGTCTCCTTTTTATCAGGATCGTACTCTCCAAAAGCCTTCTCCGGTGGGACCTCTATCTCACCCTCAAACCCTATCTCCTTTCCTTCTATCGCATCGTCGAGTCCTTCGATTACATGTCTGTCCCCTACAACTATGATGAGGTCTCCGTAGCGAACTCGCTCCATGATTCCCGCAGATTTTGCAACTTCCTCATCAGTTGAATCGATGATTGTGCCATCCTCCAATCTCGCGGTATAGCTTATCTTGACAAAATCTCCTCTGCTTATACTCTCACCCATAATCTATCACCCTTCAAATTAACTGCGGAAAACTTCAAGTGACAGGATATAAAAAGATTGGGTGCGAAATTTACTCATGGGTTACGAGGTTGAAGTGAAGTTCAGGATAGACAACTTAGATGAAATTGAAAGGAAGGTCAGAAGAATGGCAGAATTCGTTATTGAAAAACACGAAAAGGACATCTACTTCAACTCACCGATAAGAGACTTTGCGGAGACGGATGAGGCGCTGAGAATAAGACGGGATGTTGAAGGAGTTGTGCTGACATACAAGGGGAGAAAAATAGACCCGGAGACGAAAACGAGGGAGGAGGTAAAAGTAAGAATTTGCCCCGAGTACGAGGAAAACATGATTGAAGTGCTCCAAAAACTTGGTTTTAGGAAGTTTGCCGAGGTCAGAAAAAAAAGAAAGATCTTCAGGATGCAGGATGTGACATTTTGCATAGACTCCCTTGAAATAGGAGACTTCATTGAAATCGAAGTGGAAAGCGATGACATAGAGGGGGCTAAGAAAAAAATATTCGAAATCGTTGAGAGTCTGAATCTCAGAAGAGATGACGGGATTAGAAAGTCATACTTAGAGCTTTTGATAGAAAAACGGCAAGATTCAGCGAATTGTTAACTTCGGAAAAGTTTCAAACCCACATCTCCCCTCCTCCAACCAATAACTACTTACGAGCACAAAAACACTCCAAAGAATCATTAACTGTGATTCCTTCGAGCGATCGGTACTCTGAGTTAAATCTTCAAAACCAATATCAAACCTCTTAAAACATATCGGCCAAGACCCGCTCCGTCAAAAAGTTCAAATCATTTTAGCTTAACTATGGGATATGGAGGTTATCCCCCTTGCATTCGACTCTTTCGGAGCAAGGAGTATGTGCACAGCCATCAGAACAAAGGATGTCAGTATAGTAATAGACCCGGGAGTTGCTCTCGGACCGAAGAGGTACGGGCTTCCCCCTCACCGGCTTGAAACCAAGAGGATGGCTGAGTTGTGGGAGGACATAAAAAGAGAGGTAAAAATAAGCGAGATTGTTGTTGTAACACACTACCATTACGACCACCACAACCCCGAGTCCACTGAACTTCTCGACGGAAAGAAGATACTGCTCAAACACCCTAAGGAGAAAATAAACAAAAGCCAGATGGCAAGAGCAAGCTATTTTATCAACAAACTAAATGCAGAAATTGAGTTTGCTGATGGAAAAGAGTATGAGTTCGGGAATACGCTAATTAGATTCTCCAATCCCGTGTTTCATGGAGCAAGTCCAAAGCTTGGATTTGTGATTGAGGTTTTCATTGATGACGGTAAAGGCTCATTCTCATTTTCTTCGGATGTGGAGGGACCGATTTACAAAGACCAAACGGAGTTTCTCGTGAAATCTAATGCTGAGATCGTCTTCGTAGATGGACCGATGACCTACATGCTGGGTTACAGGTTTTCAAACAAAAGTTTGGAAAGCTCCGTGGAGAACCTCAAGAAGTTGATCGAGAGCACAGATGTAAAAATGTTGATTCTCGACCACCATCTTACCAGAGACCTGAGCTACATGGACAGGATCAAGAGGGTGATTGAGTTCGGTGATGCCCTCGGAGTTAAGGTTATGACCGCTGCAGAATACTCCGGTAGAGAGGTAAACCTACTGGAAGCCCTCAGAAAAAAACTGTATGATGAAGATAAACAATAAATCCGCCCCTCCACCATCATACTTTCCTATGCACATTATACTCGTAACATCGTTAAACCTAGGAGTCTTAAAAATGAAATTATATCTAACAAATTTTTAATTAGCAATTTTACAAACACCCNAAATTACTCTCCAGACACTTAAAATAGTTTTTACTTAAAATTACAGCTTATTTCAGTACTAAAACATCTGCAGTTATTTTTGAATTTTAAAATTCGAGTTATAATTCCCGCAAGCTATCTACCTCCCCATACGATCAATAATATTCATCTTTATACCCTGCTTTATGCTTTTTATACCAAAAAGAATGAATTGAAGGAAATCGACAAAAAAACAAATTATTAAATAGTTACTCAATCGATATCTAATGTAATCAGACTAACTTCGGTGGTGGAATAAATGATAGAGGTTGAGATTATTTCTGGTAGAACACTTAGTCAGGGGGCTACTGTAGAAGAGAAGCTCACTGATGAATACTTCAAAGCGGTAAACTATTGTGAATTGAGTGAAGAAGANTTTAACGCTCTTGGACTTTCGGAAGGAGATAGGGTGAAAGTTAAAACAGAATTCGGGGAGGTCGTTGTTTTTGCGGTGAAGAACAAGGACTTGCGGAAAGGTGTTGCATTCATTCCAATGGGACCGTATGCAAACATGGTGATAGACCCAAATACAGATGGAACAGGGATGCCACAGTTCAAAGGAGTAAAGGGAAGCGTAGAGAAAACCGATGAAAAAGTTTTGAGTGTTAAAGAACTGATCGAGGTGATATGATGGAAGTGAATGTTATCTGCACCTTCTGTGGTAGTGTTTGCGATGATGTTCTATTCGACATAGAGAAATTCAAGGGAAAGAAATTCTGCAAGCTCGGAAGCAGTAAATTCTCTAAGAAAGAGAGGCTTAAATCTCCAATGATAGATGGGAAGGAAGTAAGCTATGAAACCGCGATCGAGAAGTCCGCTGAGATCCTCGTTAATGCCAAAAGACCACTGCTTTACGGCTGGGCGTCCACAGTCAATGAAGCCATAAGACTNGGTGTGATTCTGACAGAAAAAGTTGGTGGTGTTTACGACCAATGTGCGAGTGTATGCCATGCTCCCGGAACCCTTGCCCTGATCGAGGAGGGTGTACCGGGAGGTAGCCTTGGAGAGATAAAGAATAGAGCAGATGTAGTTGTATTCTGGGGTAGCAACCCAATGGAGGCGCATCCAAGACATCCTGTGAGATACTCCGTGAGAGCTAAGGGTTTACTGATAAAAGACAGGAAAGACAGGAAAGTTGTTGTTGTGGATGTTAGAAAAACCAAATCCGCCAACATGGCTGATATGTTCATCCAAATTAAACCGGGTTACGATTATGCTATAATCTCTGCCCTCAGAGCTATAATAAAGGGTGAGGATTCCGCTGTACCTGATGAGGTTGGTGGGGTTAGTAAAGAGAAGCTTAAAGAGCTTGCCGATTTAATGGTTAATGCAAAATACGGGGCGATTCTTTATGGCTTGGGNGTAACTCAGTCGAGAGGCAGAGACAGGAATGTGGAGAACGCAATAAAGCTCGTGCAATTGCTGAACAGAAAGACAAGGTGGATTATATGGCCCATGAGAGGGCACTACAATGTTGTTGGAGCTGGAGAGGTTCCAGCTTGGGAAGCAGGCTTTACATATGCGATAGACTTCAGCAGAGGCTATCCGAGATTCTCACCCGGAGAATTCTCAGCTAATGAGGTGTTACAGAGGAGAGACTGTGATGCAGCATTGATCATTGCATCCGACCCAGTAGCACACTTCCCAAAAGCATCAGTAGCCCATTTGAAAAAGATTCCAGTAATACAGATCGATCCGTTCCCGAACATGACCACTCTTGTGAGCAATGTCGTCATACCTTCAGCGATAGCGGGACTTGAGGCAGAAGGTACAGCCTACAGAATGGATGGCATCCCCTTCAGGGTGAAGAAGGTCGTTGAGTCAGAGTACTGGAGCGACGAACAAATACTTGAAAAGATGCTTGAGAAGGTTAACGAGATGTTAGAGGGGTGAGAGGTGGGAGGTGATTCTCATGCTTCACATCAAGAACGGTATTGTAATCGATCCGAAAAACGGNATTAATGCCGAAAAAATGGATATATTCATTAAAGACGGGAAAATCGTTGAAGAATCAGAGGTAAAAAATCCAGAAGTAATTGATGCATCAAANAAACTCGTTGTTGCTGGCGGATTCGATATGCACGCCCACATAGCCGGAAGCAAAATAAATGTTGGCAGAGAAATGAGACCAGAAGAGATGAGAACTGTGAGGTTGATTGCAGGAAAATTCAGGGCATCCATCGGTAGAGTTTTACTAACATCTCCCGCTATCGGATATGAATATGCCAAGATGGGTTATACCTCCGCATTTGAGGCTGCACAGCCTCCCGTAGGATCTCTGCACACCCACGAAGAGCTTGATGCGATTCCGATGATAGACAAGGCTGCACTTCCAGTTTTCGGTAACTGGCACTTTGTTTTGAAGTATGTCGCAGAAAAAGAGTATGAGAAGCTCAGGAGCTTTATCGCTTGGGCTATTGAAAGAACGAAGGGTTACGGTGTGAAAGTTGTTAACCCCGGTGGTGTTGAAGCATGGATGTACGGGAGTAACTGCAAGAGCTTGGATGANGAGGTTCCGGGATTCGGTGTTACTCCGAGGGAGATAATAACCGCCTTAATTCAGGAGACCGAAAATCTCAACCTGCCTCATTCGGTTCATCTCCACTGCAATAACCTCGGAACCCCCGGCAACTACCAAACAACCATTGAGAGCATGAAACTTGCGGAGAAATTTAGCAACGATAGAAGACAGGTTTTGCATGTCACTCATGTCCAGTTCAACTCCTATGCGGGAAGTTCATGGAGAGATGTTGCAAGTGGAGCGGAGGAGGTTGCAAAGTATGTGAACAGCGTGGACAACATCACAATTGATATGGGACAGCCAATATTCGGTCATGCAACCGCAATGACGGGAGATGCTCCGTTCCAGTTCACACTGCATAAACTCACGGGAGCGAGATGGAGTAACAAGGACAGTGAGATTGAGGGGGGAGCGGGAATTGTCCCAATAGGCTACCTACCAAAGAATCCTGTCCACGCACTGCAGTGGGCTATAGGGCTGGAACTCGGATTGCTTGTAGATTCAGACAAAGTTGTGCTTTCAACCGATTACCCGAACGGAGGTCCTTTCACCGAGTACCCGTACATAATGGCTATGCTTATGAGCAGGAAGATGAGGGAGAAGGAGCTGGAAAGGGTCAGCCCCTATGTGCAGAAGGCAAGTAGCCTACCGGCAATAGACAGAGAGAAAACCCTGTACGAGGTAATCCAGATGACTAGAAGCTTGCCCGCAAGAGTGATGGGTCTTGATGTAAAGGGACACTTAGGCATAGGTGCAGATGCGGATATAGCAATATACAACCTAAACCCGCTTGAAATAGACACCTCAAACGACTTCGAGACTGTTTACAAGTCATTCAAGACCTCTGCCTACACGATAAAATCGGGAGAGATAATAGCCAAGGATGGAGAACTCGTCAAGGAGGTTTGGGGTANGACATACTGGGTCGACGCAAGAAATAAGGTTTCTTTGGATGCAATAGATGCAGACCTAACAGAGATGTTTGAGAAATACTACAGCCTGCAGAGGGAAAACTACGGTGTTGAAGAGAGGTGGTTAAGAAAGCCAGAGAGATTAGATGTGGGAGAGGTGAGGTGAATATTCATGCTAATCCTGAAACCCAANATTGAGTTCGAGGTTAGTGTTGATGCAGAGATTACACCCTCAATAGCACTCGCGAGCGAGGAGGAGATTGCAAACTTCGAAGTATTCTACGGAAAGGAGAAGAGGAAGCTATCCGAGCTATTCGAAGTAAAGAAGGAGGGAGATTCAGCGAAAATAGTACTGGAAGGGGACTTTTCAAAGGTTAAATGGGTCGGAGCAAGGATGGATGAGGGAGAGATAGTTATCAGGGGCAACATAGGCGATCACTGCGGAGCGTACATGACCGGAGGCAAAATCATTGTTGAAGGGGATGCTTTGGACTGGGTTGGAGCGGAGATGAAAGGAGGGGAGATAGTAATAGAAGGAAACGCAAGAAACTACATCGGCTGTGCATACTGGGGAGATGCCACAGGAATGAGCGGTGGTAAGATAACGATCAAAGGGAATGCGAGGAACTACATCGGCGAGAAGATGGGGGGTGGAGAGATAGAGATCCACGGAGATGCTGAGGACTTNATCGGAACCGAGATGAAAGATGGCTTAATCGTAATCCATGGAAACTGCGGATTTGTAGGAGGAGACATGAAGGGTGGTACGATTAAAATTAAGGGCAACTTCGAACTCGTTCCGGGATTCAAGAAAACCGATGACGGATTCGAAGGAGATGTAAACGTGGGAGGTAAGGGAAAGGTTATTAGCTTCTAATTTTTTCCCTATTCTTCAATTGTTGTAGGAGAAAAGCACAGATGGCTGAGCTTAGCTTGAAAGCATGACGCAGGAAATATTCCAGATGAGCGAGGAGGAACTCGAGAGATTCCTGCTGAACTATCTGCAGAGCAAAGGCATCGAAAAGGTTGTTCTGAGACATATTCTGAGGGTTGTTGAATCCGCAAAGAGAATTATCGAAAGGATGGATCTCACCGAGCAGGAGAGGAAGAGCGTAATTGCGGGAGCGTACCTTCATGACATAGGAAGAAGCGTGACACACGGGATGGATCACGCAGTAGAGGGTGCCAAGATCCTGAGAAAGGACGGTTTTGATGAAAGAATAGTTAAAATCGTAGAAAGACACATAGGTGCTGGACTGACAGCGAAAGAGGCGAAGGAGTTTGGTCTACCAGAGAGAGACTATATCCCGGAAACTATTGAAGAGAAAATAGTCGCTATGGCAGACAATCTTGTAGCTAACGACCGCATCATGGATAAAAAAGAGTATCTGGAGTCTCTAAAAGCTAAATTCTCCAATCAGCCAGATGTTTTGGAGAGGCATATCTCCCTCCTAAGGGAGTTTGAGGATTTCATCGACTGATGTTACATCATTTGTAACCCTAAGGGGGGTGAATGTTAGCAGTTGAAAAACTGAGGAGTGGTATATGGGACGAGATAGGATGAAAACCAAAGAAGTACTGCTCAACGAAGTAAACAAGAGACTGAAAGCATCTTTTGCAGGAAAAATAGATATGGATATTGTTGATTTTAAAAAGGGATATGGAAAAGCCATATTCAATGTTAAAGAAGATCTTCTAAACCCAATGGGAACTTTGCATGCAGGGGTGTTGTTCACACTCGCAGATAGTTTGGCAACAACCTGTTGTTTTTTGAGCTACATGAGCTTTGTAACAACTACCAATGTCCACTCAAGTTTTCTGAAATCAGTAAAAAATGAAAAGAGAGAAGAGATTTCCGCTATCGCAACCGCATTGAGATTGGGAAATAAGATTGCAGTATGGGAAGTTAGATGCTATTCAAATGATGATCTAATAGCGGTTTTCATAATCGAGCATCTTGTTATGCGAGACCAGAAAAAAGAAAAAGAAGAGCAACAACCGAAATAAACAAAAGATGAAAAAATTACTCCTTTAAAATTTCTATGAGTTTGGGCACCACCTGGTACAAATCCCCTATTATGCCATAGTCCGCATGCTCAAATATCGGTGCATTGGGGTCAATGTTCACAGCAACGATTACCTTAGAATTTCTGATTCCTGCGATGTGCTGAATTTGTCCCGATACTCCAACCCCNACATACAGCTTAGGCTTTACAGGAATTCCAGACATTCCTATCCATGTCGGAGCCCAGTGCAGGTCCGCCGAAAGGGGTCTTGTAACTCCCACAACACCTCCAAGAAGTTTTGCAAGTTCTTCAAGCATTCCAAGATCCTCTTTCTTCTTAACACCCCTCCCAGCAACCACTATTACATCCGCATCTTCGAATCCTTCTCCTCTCTCCTTCCTCTTTATCTCAACAACTTCCGTTCTTCTCTTAACTTCCGGCTTTAATCTTACCATTTCACCTTTTCTTTCCGAATCCGATGCAGGATAAAATCCGGGCTTAATGCAGACCACTTTTGGAGAGGCTATCTTGTCAAAAAGCTTTTTACCAACCTTTACCTCTGAGATTGCTACTCCTCCAAGATCCGCTCTTTTTACCAGCAACCCACCTTCAGATAGGCTTAACTCCATCACTTCCGTTGCACATGGTTCACCAACCAGAACAGAGACCATCGATGCAACCGGCACACCCTTTGCGGTTCCTTCAACTAACAAAATCTGAGGATCGCTCGATTTTACCGCACTATACACAGCCTCAGAGTATTCTGATGGAGAATAATCTCCAATATCCNCCGAACTTATGAAAAACAGCTTATCACAATACTTCCTGACTTCTTCAGCATTTTCCTCTTCACCAATGAATACGCCTGTAACTCGATCTGCATTCAAGCTTTCTCCCACGGAAACAAGTTCTCTGAAGGTCTTTACACTTTCAGAATAGACCATAACCTCCATAATCTCACCAGCCCTCAAAGAACATTCTCCTTCCTCAATTCATCTATCACTTTCTTCACTTCATCGAGCTTAGAAGCATCGGACACATCAACCATGAAGTTCTTTCTCGATACCTCGGGCATTCTTGTTGATACTACCTCCAGCTCCGGAGTTAGATCTACCTCAAAGTCTTTTATGTGGAACTCATGGAACTGCTTTCTTGATGCTTTCAGAATTGCTGATAGCGTTGGAATTCTCGGCTCATTTATCTCGAGAGATACTGATACCACACACGGCAGAGGTGCCTTGAGCTTGTAAATCGCATCNCCGAGATCGCATTCCGCAACCGCAGTNTCATCTACCTCAAGGCTAATTGCATTCGGCAAAAAAGGAATGTTCAAAAGTTTCGAGATTTTCGCAGGAACCTGCCAGCTGTAACCATCAGTTGACGCAGAACCGCAAAGTATTAGATTAAAATCCCCGCTTTTCTTTATCATCTCCGCAAGTAATCTTGCGGTAATGTCTGGATCTGCTTTTGCAAGACTTAGGTCTGTCAGGAGGTATGCTGAATCTGCACCCATTGCGTATATCTCCTTTACAACATCTCTTGTTTCCGGTGTNCCAAGGCTAACGGTTCTTACACTACCCCCTACATTCTCCTTTATCCTCAAGGCACACTCAAGAGCTCTTCTGTCCATATCACTCATTTTCCTCGGTGCACCAGCGAGGATCGGCTCCTTAGTCTTCGGGTCGAATTTTATCTGCTGAACATCGTAGGACTGCTTAACGCAAACAACGATCTCCATTCTCCCACCACAGGAGCTACTTGATAAACTCCTTTCCGATGAGNTCTCTCGCAATTATCACCTTCATTATGTTCTGGGCACCTTCCGCACCGATGACATACGAGAACGGTCCCAACCAAGCCCTGAATATGGGAGCCTCCTTAGTATACGCATAGGCTCCGTACCACTTCATAACCTCCTCAGCCAGATCGACACATGTTTCNGGTCCGTAATTCTTCGCAAGGGCTACCGGGATGTTCAGGTCTTTGGGGTTAAGAGAAGGATCTTTTTCCACATATATCTTATCCGCAAGTCTTGACGCTCTGTAAACGAAATACCTCGCCGCCTCCCACCTCGCATACAGTTCTGCAAACTTGAAGCTAACACCCTGGAACGAGGAGATATTTCTGCCAAACAATTTCCTGCTTCTGAACCATTCTACAGCTTTTTCAAGTAGCCACCTNGCTGCACCAACAGTTGCTGCGGCGACAACAATCCTTGCAAGATTGAATCCCTCCATAACATGATAGAACCCCTTGCCCTCCTCTCCAATCAGATACTTGCTTTCAAGCTCGAAGTTGTCCATTATGAACCCACCGGTTGTTAGCCCGTGTCTCCCTATATCCTCGTACAGTGTTGGAATCCACCCATCCTTTAGCTCTCCGTTTTTCCTCGCAAGGAACGCAAACGCAGACAGCCCTTTATGTCCAGCTTCACCCGTTCTCGCTATTAAGAACCAACCTCCACCCCAAGGTAGTTTTTGGACTTCTCCAACACCGCTGATGTATGCTTTCTCTCCGTTGAATACATACACATCTCCTTTTTTCTCTGCTTTTGTTCTTATCCCTGCAACATCAGATCCTCCCTGCGGTTCGGTGGATGCTATTCCAAAGAAGGCAGAACCCTTTGCAACCTCTGGAAGAATCTCTTGGCATACTTCATGACTTCCGAATAGCTCGAGTGCGTAAGGCCAGCCGTTGTTCAACAGAGCGTATACCGCTAAGGCTACCGAAGGGTCAGCATATGCTATCTCCTCGGTTGCAATCGTAGCCATAGTATATGTGCCACCCTGTCCCCCATATTCCTCACTACATGGTATGCAGAAGAGTCCCTGCTGACCCATTTTCTTGATTAAATCCATAGGAATGTTCATCGGATCTTTTTCAGCTTCAATATCAACCTCAATCCACTTTGGTTCGATGTACTTCTGGCAAAATTCCCTCACCATGCTCCTCCACAACTCTTCCTCCTTCGAAAAAGTAACAATCGGGTCTTTTGGATACTCCAAAATCCTATCCATACTCAAACCTCCCAGAACATAAATTTTAAATTATTTTTAATTTCATAAGTTTCAACTCTCTTAAACCTTTCGGAATGGAAGAGAGCGTGAAATTACTTAGCACATCAGCCGTACTGGTAGTGTGCACCGAATCCTCCCCTCGGATAGTTCCACTCTATTTTGTCACAGGCTATCCTACATGTTCCGCATTCAAGGCATCCCTCGTAATTGAACTTTACCTTACCCTCCTCCTCAGTATACAGCCTTGCGGGACAAACAAAAAGGCAGTACCTGAGATTGCATTTTTCACACTCATCTTCTTTCAGTTTTATGTGGGGCTCCGAATCAATCGTGAAAGCTACCAATCCTAGCCTTGCCTCTACAGATAGCTTTTTCCCACCCGTTTTCTCGTTCGCTACTCCCTCACTCATAGGTTCCTCACCACCGATAGCATGTCCCTTAGAAGAGTCAACACGGACACCCTTCCACTCATCTTCTCCCTCACAATCGGATAGATCTTGCTTGAGGTTTCACCAACAGCATACACTGATTTCATAACCTCGCATAAGATCTTTGGNTAGTCTTCAAAGAACCTCGGATTCGAAAGGAGGTGTGGTGCTCTTCTAAAGTTGCTCAGCTCCTTAAGGATTGTGCTCTCCCTTATCTTCCTCTCGTAGATGCTTAGNGTCTCTGCAGAGAAATCACCCTCCTCATGTGCTTTTTTAACAACCTCTCCCGCTATCAAACCCGACAGGAATGCGAAGTCCACACCCCTAACAGTGATACCTCTATTAAGAACGAAGCCAGCGGTATCTCCAACCAGAAGTATTCCATCTCCGTAGAGTTTTGGAATTCCAGCAATCCCCGCCTCAGGAACGAGATGGGCTGAATACTCTATGGGCTCTCCATCCCTCAAGAGCCTTCTGATGAAGGGGTGGTTCCTGAAGTCCTCCACCACATCATAGACTTGCACCCTCCTCGCAATAGCACTATCCACCCTCAAAACAACTCCAATAGAGACTGTGTCCTTGGCTGTGTAAAGGAAGCCTCCTCCGAAACCATATTTTGTGGGGCTCCCAAGAAAGAGGTTTGCTGTTCCCTCGTCAGGATCGAGATTGAATCTCTCCTCGATCGTCTCTTTGGGCAGTTTTATAACTTCTTTAACCCCTACCGCAACCTCATGATCGCTCCAGTCTCCTCTCAATCCAGCCTTCATTGCAAGAATTGGGTTCACGCCTTCCGCATCAATCACAACATCTGCAAACAGCTTTTCATCCCNAGAAACTATTCCTCTAACCCTTCCATCCTCTATTACCAGATCATCTACCTTAAATCCGGGTATAACTAATCCTCCAGCATCTTCTACCTTCCTCCCAAGCCATTCGTTGAATTTCGAGAGAATCGCCACAAAGCTGTCTTTGGATTTGAAGGAGGTTTCCAGCGTTACCGCACTGTCTTCATCCATGAATGTCAATCTCTCACTCCCCACCCATCTCTCAACTGGTGCGGTTTCTTTAAACTCTGGAATCTCTTTCTCAAAGATCTTGCTGTAAATTCTACCTCCGTAAACACTTTTCGCTCCTATTCTTTGCCCTCTTTCGAGTACAACGACATTGAATCCCTCTGTAGCAAGCTTATACCCTGCTCCGAGACCGCCTGCACCCGCTCCGATAACAATCGCATCGAATTTCTCTTCCATTTCCATCACTTTCAAGCTTTTTAATAGATATGTCATTCATCGTTTAAGAATTTTACCAAAATTTTTACCAATGTAAACACTATTTATAAGTATTGGTTAACAATATCAACCAAGTCAANTTAAACCGATATCTCCAAAAGGAAGAAATTTAAACTTTCCAAAACAGAGTTGAAAAAGGTGGGGAGGATGTTTTTTGCAGGGATAGATATTGGTTCTCTCGCAACGAAAGTATGCATCATAGATGAGAACGGGAAAATCTTGGGGTATGTTATTCAAAGAACGACCGCAAGTATCGTTGATGTAGGTAGAAAAGCCTACAAAGAATGCCTGAAGAAGGTCGGAGTTAACGAGAACGAAATCGGATACTCCATCGTAACCGGATACGGAAGAAACCTTGCGGTATCCGAGATAGCCGACGAGAAGGTTACAGAGATAACATGCCATGCAATCGGTGCGAAGAACATCTTTCCCNAATGTCACACAGTTATAGACATAGGGGGGCAGGANTCCAAGGTAATGAGGATAGATGATTATGGTAGAGTCGTGAAGTTCACGATGAACGACAAATGTGCTGCAGGAACCGGAAGATTCCTCGAAGTTATGGCAGGAGTTCTGGGAATTGAGATCGACGAGATGAGCGATTTTTCCAAGAAATCAAAAAATAAAGTTCCTATAACGAGTACATGCACAGTATTCGCAGAATCCGAAGTCATATCATTGATTGCATCCGGAAAAAATCCCGAGGATATTGTAGCAGGGTTGAACGAGGCAATAGCTAAAAGAGTTGGAGGATTGGCAAGACAGGTTGGGGTAGAGAGGGAGGTCGTAATGACTGGAGGGGTTGCTAAGAACCTCGGAGTCGTTGAAGCTCTTGAAAAAGAGATAGGATGCGATATAAAGGTTCCCGAAGAGCCGCAGATNGTTGGAGCTTTTGGAGCAGGGATATTGGCCAAAAAGCGTAAATTTGACACAAAATAGCAAGGTTTTTTCGCAAGATTTAAATTAATGATAAATCCTTTTAATTTTATGTCGTATAAGGAGATCGTTTTTGATAAAGAGTGGTATGAGCACACAGCCATGATTGCAATAAATCGTCCCCACGAATACAATTCCTACACACTGACAACCCTCAGAGAAATGGTTTCAGCAATTGAGGAGTCCATGTTCGACGATGATATTCAGTTTATAGTCCTGACGGGCGTTGGAGACAAAGCGTTCTGCACCGGAGGAAATGTACATGAGTACGCAGAGGAATACAACCGAAAGTCTTGGGATTTCTGGAAGTGGGGCGAGATTTACGGCAGAGTTTTCGATATGATTATGCACTGCGGTAAGCCCGTGATAGCGAGGGTNAATGGTATAACCGCGGGAGGTGGTTTCGAGTTTGTTACAGCCTGTGATCTTGCAATAGCCTCAGACAATGCAAGATTCATTTCTCCGGGTCCGAGAGTGGGGATGACCTCCATAGGTGGGCTTTCCCAATGGCTCCCCCTACACATAGGCTTGAAGAGGACTGCTGAAATAGTAATGCTAAGTTCGGAAATCGATGCGAAAACAGCCTTAGATTGGGGGGTTGTGAACGAGGTCGTTCCACCCGACAAGCTGGATGAGAAGGTAAAGGAATACATCGACCGAATGCTTGACCTCTCCCCCTCGAGTCTGTGGTACTTCAAAGTACACTTGAACTGGTGGAGAGATCTCATATGGAGGCTAACATGGGAGCACGGAAAGGCATGGTTCTCACTGAACATTGGCTCCATGGAGCCCACGGAAGGTCTATGGTCATTCAAAGAGAAAAGAAAAACAGAAATGAGAGAGATTAGAGACTTTATTGCAAAAGGAGGGGATCCACGATACCCATACGGACCTTACATGAAAAGATGTCCGAAATGCGGAGCAAAATGGCTCCCTCAGAACTCCAAGTTCTGCCTTAACTGTGGAACCGATCTCGAGTAGCGGTAGTTGCAAAGTTTATAACCATTCAAAATTTATTAGCCAAGCAAGCACCACTTTTTGAAAAATTTTTTAACCGAAAATCTTTTGGAATTCTAAACATCATGAAATCTCCAATAACTTCATATACCAGAACAGCCTTAAATATTAGTGGAGGTCCCAAACCGTGACAAACGAAGAAGGAGGAACCAAATCTGCTAAGGAAAATAATGTTGACCTTTCCGAGTACCTGATAGACCGATTAAAACAGCTGGAAGAGGAATATGTCAGATTGAAAAATCTTTACAGAAGACTTGAAGATGAGAAGAGATTTGTTGAGACAGAAAGAATAAGGTACGAAAGAGAAGTAAGAAGATTAAGAAGCGAAATTGAAAGATTAAGATCACCACCTCTCATCGTCGGAATAGTTTCAGATGTTCTTGAAGATGGTAGAGTCGTTGTCAAGAGCAGTACAGGACCGAAGTTTGTTGTTCATGCATCTCAATCAGTCAATCTTGAAGAATTGAAGCCGGGAGCAAGAGTTTCGTTGAATCAACAAACCCTTGCGGTAATAGGGGTTCTGCCACCTCCAAAAGACCCATCCGTATACGGATTTGAGGTTGAGGAGAAACCAGATGTTACATATCAAGACATAGGAGGGCTCGAGAGGCAGATTGACGAGGTAAGAGAGGCTGTTGAACTCCCAATGCTAAAACCGGAGCTTTTCGAGAAGGTTGGCATTGAGCCACCCAAAGGCGTGTTGCTGTACGGTCCTCCCGGAACCGGAAAAACATTGCTTGCAAAAGCTGTCGCAAGACATACTTCAGCAACCTTCATAAGGGTTGTTGGATCAGAGTTCGTCCAGAAGTACATTGGAGAAGGTGCACGACTTGTGAGGGAAGTATTCCAGCTCGCTAAGGAGAAAGCTCCATCCATAATATTCATNGACGAGCTTGATGCAATAGCGGCAAGAAGAACAACAAGTGACACGAGTGGAGATAGAGAGGTGCAGAGAACGCTTATGCAGTTGCTATCGGAAATGGACGGTTTCGAATCGAGAGGAGANGTCAAGATCATCGGTGCGACAAACAGAATAGACATCCTGGATCCAGCTATTCTAAGACCCGGGCGATTTGACAGAATAATAGAAGTTCCTCTGCCCAACTTCGAAGGAAGACTTCAGATATTCAAAATCCACACAAGAAAGATGAGTATCTCCGAAGATGTTGACTTCAGAGAGCTTTCAGCACTAACAGAGGGGGCGAGCGGTGCAGATATAAAGGCAATTGTAACCGAAGCAGGAATGTTCGCAATCAGAGATGAGAAAGATGTCGTGACGAGAGAGGACTTCAAGAGAGCCTTAGATAAAGTTCTCAAAAAAGATGCACTACCTCCCGAGCCGAAAGGTNTCATGTTCGTATAAAGTAACAGTGGGGACCTCCTCAAAAATTATTTAACCAGCGTTTTTTAATTCTTTTTATGTTTTTTGTAATCCCTGCTATCGATATAAAGGACGGAAAGGTTACAAGACTTATTCAGGGAGATTTTGATAAAGTAACTATCCAAATAGATAACCCAGTCCAGATCGCTAAGAAGTGGGTAGAACTCGGTGCTAAATGCATTCATGTAATCGATTTAGACGGAGCATACCACGGAACCCTAAAACACCACGAAACAATCTCACAAATCAGAGAGGAACTCGATGTGGAGATTCAAGTAGGTGGTGGGATACGAGATGAAAGAACAGCTGAATCCCTTCTAAACATTGGTATAGACCGAGTTATCTTAGGAACCGCGGTAATAAAAAACCCCAAAATGATTGAAGAACTCGCGAACTCCTATCCTTTTAAAATCATGATTGCAATCGATTCAAAAGGTGGAAAAGTTGCAATAGATGGGTGGAGAGAGAGAAGTGATTTGAATCCGGTAGAATTGATAAGGAGATTTGAGGAATTGGATGTTTCTTTTTTATACACAAACATAGATGTTGAGGGTCTTGTTTCCGGAACCGATTACGGGAAGATAGAACATGTAGTAAGATCCTCATCAAAAGATGTGTATGTTGCTGGTGGGATCACAAGTATCGAAGATATAAAATTTGCAAAGAAGTGTGGTGCAAGAGGTGTGATTATTGGCTCAGCTTTATATACTGGAAAAATAAACTACGAAGAAGTTGCAAGGTTGCAGTCATAAAAACCACGGAATGCAATAAAAATGAGGTGAATTTAATGAGTAGAATGGGGAAGTTCGAGAGGATAACGAAAGAGACTGATATTTCTGTGGAAGTTGACTTCAACTCTACGGAATTCGAAATAAACACACCCATACCTTTCTTCTCCCACATGCTCGAAACATTCGCTAAGCATTCAAATATCGGGATCAAACTAATTGCAAAGGGTGATATAGAGGTGGATGAACACCACACTGTCGAGGATACCGCAATTGCGCTGGGAAATGCATTTAGAGATGCGCTTTCCGACAAAAAAGGAATAGAGAGATTTGGACACGCAATCGTGCCCATGGATGAAAGTGTAGCTATTTGCGGTGTCGATATAAGTGGCAGAGGAGTATTCAGGTTTGAAGGTGAGATCGAAGGAGAAGTTAAAGGACTTAAAGCTGAGAACTTCCTGCACTTCCTTGAAACTTTTTCAAGAGAGAGTGGGATAAACATATACCTCTCAATATCTGGAAAAAACATGCACCACATGTTCGAGGCTGGCTTCAAAGCTCTTGCCGTATCAATCAGAAATGCAATAAAAATTGCAGGAGAGGAGACAAGAAGCACAAAAGGTGTCCTCGACTAAGCACTAAGTGTTACCCTACTCTTTTTTTGCAATTTCCCTCGCAATCTCCTCAGCAACTGAAATTTTGCTTGTAATTTTCTCTATTGTATCTGTAGATACTACCTCTCTGATTCCGGACTGATAGAGTTTATTCAGAGCAAAATTCGCGAATACCGCATGAACACAAACCGCATAAACTTCCTTGGCACCCATCTCTTGCAGGATTTTTCCTGCGGTGACGATTGTTCCACCCGTGCTTATTATGTCATCAAGGATTATTACCACCTTGTCTCTCACATCTACCTCCTTCGGTGTTATTTCTACCTTTTCAGCTGAGATTCTCTTTTTCTCCAAGTAATCAAATTCACAGCTGGCATATTTTGCGGATGTTCTTCCCCTCTCATACGAGCCGTAATCCGGAGAGATTAAAACAAAATCATCAAAATTATTCTTAAGCCATTTTCCGATTATTGGCATGGCATCAATCTCTTTTAGCTTATTAAAGTATCTCTTAGACTCCTCACTATGGAGGTTAACAGAGATTACCCTATCCGCATAACCTTCAACAAATCTCGCTAAAGCTCTTATACTTACGCTTTCTCCTTCCTGAAACTTCTTGTCCTGCCTTGCATAACCAAAATATGGTATAACCGCAGTAATGTTACAATCCTCAAGGGCATCAAAAATAAGATTTAAAACGACCACATCATCGTTAGAGCNAAGGCTCTGTACCACAATAACATCATCATTTTCCGCCCTAANCCTAACATAGAACTCCCCATCAGGAAATTTTTTGTACTCGCAATCCAATATACCCAATCCAAGGGATTTTGCAACTCTCGCTCCAAGTTGTGGTGACGATGTCCCGAGCAGAACCTTCATGTAGTGAATTTTGCTCATAAATATTAAAAGGTTTGTCTTTAGTTTTTTTGGTTTGGTTAGCTTTTAGTTCTCCCCCTGTTTACTCCCAGTATCCTTATATCCCATTTTCCAGCTCTATTTCCACTTCTACTCCCTCCACTTCTACTTTCACAACTTTAAACTTTCACTATTTCGCCATTTTGAATAATCTTATTCCACAAAGCGTTATACTGTTCGCACCTCTGAGTTCGATTTGCTTTTCCCACAACAAACCTCTTCACCTCTAACCTACCACCATATATTCTATCCTGCCACTCACTTCTGNCACACACTTCGCCAGCCCACAAATTTTTTATACAGAATTTCTAAATACAAGTTCTGGAGATTTGGGCTGTAGTCTAAGGAGTCCAAATAATTAATCCAAAACCATAAAAACAATGAATAAGTTCCCAAATTAACACCAACCCGCCTTAGCTCAGTCTGGCCAGAGCGCGCGACTGTAGCTTGTCACTGCTCGGACGAGCAGTCATCGCGTGGTCCCCGGTTCAAATCCGGGAGGCGGGACTTTTT
>MTMT01000064.1 GCA_002010195.1 Archaeoglobus sp. JdFR-32 | reverse complement strand
GGGTTCAGCAAGGAGTACGATGTGGAGAGGTACTACAGGGATGCGAGGGTAGGTACGATCTATGAAGGAACGAGTGAAGCACAGAAGATAGTTATCGGGAGAAGGCTTGCGGGGAGGATAAAGGTTTAGCGGTAATTAGAAAATTTTAGGTTTAATCAACCTCAGAGGTGGTTTGATGAAAGTAGAGGATGTTAAGATAGTGGGCGTTCTTGGAGCGGGTACGATGGGAAACGGAATCGCACAGGTCTGTGCACAAGCTGGGTTTGAGGTCGTTATGAGGGACATAGACAAGAAATTTACCGATAGGGGGATGGAATCGATAAAAGCGAGCCTGTCTAGATTCGTGAAAAAAGGAAAAATCTCTCAGGAGGAAATGGATGAAATTCTTGCGAGAATCAAGCCGACTACAGACATGAAAGATATTGCGGATGCAGATCTCGTTATTGAGGCGGTAGTGGAAAACATGGATGTAAAGAAGTCCGTTATAAAGGAGTTGAACGACATAGTTAAGAACCAGTCCGCAATTTTTGCATCGAACACATCCACTTTGAGCATAACTGAGATGGCAGCGGTGTCGAGAAGTCCTGAGAAATTTGTTGGAATACATTTCATGAATCCCGTTCCTGTTATGAGGGGGGTTGAAATAGTTAAAGGACTGTTGACAGACGATGATACGCTTAATTTTGCGGTAGAATTTGTCAGAAAGCTTGGTAAAGAGCCAGTCGTATGCAAGGACTCTGCTGGTTTCATAAGTAACAGAATCTTGATGCCATGGATTAACGAGGGAATCTATGTTTTGTACGAGGGAATAGCAACTAAGGAGGAGATAGATAAGGGTATGAAGCTCTTTACGAATGTTCCGATGGGTCCATTGGAGCTTGCAGACCTTATTGGCTTGGATATAGTTCTTTCAGCTATTGAAACCCTCCACAGGGAGCTTGGAGACAAATATAGACCCTGCCCTCTATTAAAACAGATGGTGTCTGCTGGACTACTCGGAAGAAAGACTGGAAAAGGATTTTACGATTACAGTTGATCTCCAACTCCATTCTCCTGTTTTTGTTTTTTAATTTTTTCGAATTCGAAAATTCATAAGATAGACAATATTATATACCTGAATTTTAAAATCAATTAAATCAGTATGGCAGAGAGGTGATGTTTTGTAGTTGTATCTATCTATATGGATTCGAGAGATATCAAGGAAAGTCTATTTGCTCTTGTTCTCGTAACAGCGGGTAATCTCATAACAGGTTTTGTTTTAAGCTCTTCTTCAACTCTTATATCAATTCTTCCAGCACTAATTCTTCTTGTCCCTCCAAGTATAGGATTGAGAGGGAATATTTATGCCTCTCTAAGCTCGAGAATCAATTCGTATCTCCATACCGGTAGAATTGAGCCGAAATTTGAACTAACAACAGAATACTCTGAAAATCTCGTATCGTCAACATTTCTGCTACTGTCTTTTAGTATAATCACTGGTTTTCTGGCATCTATACTTGCAAGCTCCATGAATTTATCTGTTTTTGGTGGAGAAAGCTTGAGTTTCGTGAACTTGTCATTTGATCTTGTAACTATATCAATTCTCGCGGGGATAGTCTCTGCTTTTTTCATGATTCCCGTGTCTTTTTTCATATCTCTGGGAAGCTTTAGGTACGGATGGAATCCCGATAACATATCTGCTCCGTTTATAACTCTGTTCGGTGACATGATCACTCTCCCGATTCTTTTTGCTTCAGCGAAGATCGTTATATCTCTCTCCTTAACCGTCAGGATTTTTATTTTCTCGATTCTTTTTATTCTTACCGTGATCATGGGTTTTATAACTTTCTACGAGAAAAGAGGCAAAAAGCATTTGATAGCCAAAAGAATAATAAAGGAAAGCTTTTTAGTACTTTTGCTCTGCGTTGTTCTCGATATAATTGCAGGGGCGGTTATAGGTGCAAAAATAGAAAGCTTTATTGCAGTTGCCGGCTTGTTAACAGTTATCCCATCTTTTCTCGAGGATGGAGGAGCTATTGGTGGGGTTCTGTCGTCCAGATTCGGGTCGTTGTTGCATCTTGGTATCCTGCAACCGAAAATTAAGCCACCGAAGGAAATTTTGAAGATATTTGGGATATTTCATCTCATGGGCCTCTTTATTTTCGCGTTGATTGCACTCCTCGCACAGGGAATGAATATTCTGATGGGTATAGAGACGATACCAACGGTTAAACTCGTTGCGGTTACAGTTCTTGCTGGACAAATTCTACTGGTTCCTCTGAATTTCATGGCGTATTACTTCTCCATAGTATCCTTCAGGAGGGGAATTGATCCGGATAATGTGGGTATTCCATTGATAACATCTATGATGGATGTCTTTGGTACTGTATGTTTTTTGCTTGCCTTGATACTGTTCGGGATTGTTTAGCTGGAGCTTACAAACATCTCTTGAAGGATGAGTTATGTCAGATGCGATCCATCGCAACTCTCTCCGCTAAATTTGAAACCCTCTCTGCAGAATGCATAGCTTAGTCCAAGCTCCTCACACTTTGCTTTAACTCTCAGCAGAATTCTCTCTCTGATCTTCCTTGGTAGGTAAAAGGAACTCTGTATTTTCTCACCTTTGGTAAAGTAAAGGTCACGNTATATCTCTGATTTCTCGGCTAAGATTCGTTTTAATCTGTTGAAGGAGTCGTATCTCAGCTTTAGAGTTGAGGAGACTACATGATCTACGAAAGAGCATCTATCAATTATTCTTTCGATTTCATTCTCGTTTATGAATGGAAGAATTGGATCGAGTCTAAGGATGACTGGAATTCCCACATCGTTCAATTGTTTTAGGGCACTAATCCTTTTCTCTGGATTCGGAGCTCTCGGTTCAAACTTTTTTTGAAATGAATCCCTCAGAGAGGTCACGGATATGCTAACTGCAGAGTTGGAAGACAGAAGATCGGAATCTCTTGTAACAATATTGCTTTTTGTTACTATAAGAATCCTCATTCCGCTGTTCAGTAGTATGTCTATCGCCCTCCTCGTTATCGTGAGCTCCTTTTCGATGGGAGGATACGGATCACTCGAATTTGAGATTGAGATCAGGGAACCTTTTTGTAGCCTCTCTAGGTCCTTAAGAATTTTTCTCTCCAAGTCTTTTTTAATTCGCAGGTTGTAGAAATCTGGAATGTAAGTAGAGTAGCAGTATAAGCACCCGTGGTAGCAACCAGTGTATGGGTTGAGAGAGTACTTCATTCTACATGTGCATAGGGGAGACTTCCAAGGATCAAACTCTCTTATGACCCTCATAACATGTTAAAGTAGAATTTTTGGTTAACCCAAGGAATTAGTGCCATTATCACCGAAATTTTTGTTAGCTCCGCTCTTGAGATCTTTCCTTTTGTTAGGTAGTGGATTGCACCAACCTTCTCCCCGAGGTTTCTTATCCCGGAAAGCTCATCCATGACATCCCCAACCTCCTTCCCTCTGAGCACCTCCTCCACGACCAACGGAGGATACTCGAAACCCGGTCCGAACCCTATGGTAGCAATTTCACCATTATAGATTGAGCAAACCTGAAAATCGACAAATCCGGTTATGGTTTTCTTGAATGAGAATAAACCAGCTTCAACACCTACTGAAAAATCGAATTCATCTGAATACGCGTTGATAGCTCTGTTGATTGCACCCTTTATTGAATCATTGTTGAAAGGCTGATCACCCACTCCCGAATCTACTTCTATGCCCACTACCTCCACATCGCTGAAGTACTGTTCGAAGGCAAGCCTGACTCCCTCGATTTTTACTGGATTTTTCGAACCAACAACGATTCTCATCAATTCTTCTCTCTCGAATGCTGGTTAAATTGTTTTCTCTGAGAAATTTTAAATATGAGTTGGTGAACATATGTTCGATGAAGGTGGTTTTTCACATTGACATGGACTCCACACCGATCTTCGAGCTCATGCTCGGCAACATAAAAAATCTGCTTAAGGCTGAGAGTGCGGAGGTATCTGTGGTTGCTAACGGGTATGCGGTAAAGCTTTTTACGAGGCAAAATCTGGCTAAATACGAGAGTGAGATAAGAGACCTCAGAGAGAAGGGTGTAAGCTTTTTCGTTTGTGAAAATGCCCTTAGAAATCTTGTTGAGATAAACCCGGAGAATGTATCCGATCTGTGTGAGGTAATCCCCGCAGGAATAGTGATGCTAATAAGGCTACAGAAAGAGGGGTTTGCGTATGTGAAGCCTTGAGGTGTGTAAAGGTTGAGCATGCAGAGGTATTAAATTAGGTTTCCGTACCTGTCTATCTCTCCTTTTTTTATTCTTGTCGAGGATATAGGTTTCCCATCCTCTGCAAGCAAGAAGTCAACTTTTACTATTTTTATCTCCTTTTTTCCTAACTCTTTTCTCTTTTTATTTATTAGTTCAGCCATTTTGCATGTTTCGGGAGATACAACAAGATAATCAAAGTCTATATCCAGTGTTCTTCCATAGGGATTGTCTATTCTAACAACAGAGGGTGTAAAGCCGTATTTTGATTCGACATATTTTCTAATGTTCTCCGCTCTTATCTCATACGGTAGAACACTTCTGATCCTCATCCTTGCCATCTCGTCGCAAGTAACTCCAATCATAACCTCTCTCCCGCCAAGCCTGATGGCGACATCAATCAGCTTCTTATGGCCTTCGTGAAGGGGCTCGAAAGTACCTCCCAAAGCTACCTTCATTCCACTCAGGGATTTTGTTGAGGTTATAAAAGCTTAATTGTTTTTTGCTGAAGTCCTCAAAATTGTCAAGCTCAGAGGTTACTCACCACTGTATGAAAAACCTGATTCACAATGTCTATTCCGTTCAGCTTCAATATAAGGTTTAGTACTGCACCAATAATAGCTCCAACAACCAGTGCCGAGATTATTCTAACTTTTACTATGAGAATCAGTGCTATTACGAGCAGTACTAAGGTTGATACCGCACTCAGCTGGGATAGCTGTACACTTGCTTCAGTTATGACATCGCTCATCAGGTTGAAAAGGGTCGCTATACCGCTAAGCCCAAAAAGAAATCCTACAATAACACCAATAATCGTAATGCCTGTGTCTCCACCCATGATACATCCTTTAGAAATTCTGGCATATAACTTTTTTGAAAAATGGATTCATCAGGTAGAGTTTCCTTGGAGAGCAATTGGTTCGAAAAATTTACTTTTTATAGTAAACCTCTTATTTTTTTGTGACTCATGAGATGGAAATCGAAAACCATAATAACTCCTCGACTTAACAACGATTATGCTGATAGTTTGTGAAAAATGTGGTAACGATGAGTTCCGAATTAATAAAAGGTTCATCGCTACCTGCATTCAGTGCGGGAATAAAATAAGGTTATGTTCGGATATGGTGTGATTGTTTTAATGGATTTGTGTTTGAGTAGGAGCGGGTAAGAGGTATTCGGAGTGGGGAGAAAATTCTGAAAAGTAACATTTAGCAGATGAATTTTGTCACATCCTATTCTGGGATTCGATTGCTGAAACCACATAAGGAAAAGCCACATCAGAAAAATTATTAGCTCTTCAACCAATTCACATTTATGGATGTCAGGATTTCAGGAGGTAGCGTAGATGGTGAGGTTCTACCTCCACCGTCAAAGAGCTACACTCACAGGGCTTTTTTCTCTGCAACGCTTTCTCCATCAGCAAGGGTCATCAATCCGTTGTTATCGCTAGATACTGTCTCCTCACTTAACGCATGTTCGTTCTTGGGAGCATACTTCCGAAGAGAGAATGACGAGTTCTATTTTAGAGGGATAGAGGAGGTTCGTTGCACGGGATATACCTTTCTTGGGAACTCTGGAACAACTCTCAGGATGTTGCTGGGTATATGCAGTTTGTCACCCTACTTGTGCACTCTCGATGGAGATGAGTCCTTAAGAAGTAGACCCAATCGGGGGCTTGCTATGGCTTTGAGGAGTGTTGGCGGACATGTAGAAGGATACGACTTTAAGGCACCTCTGAAGGTCAGGGGAATAATAAAGGGTGGGAGAATAGACATCTCTGCAGAGAGTTCCCAGTATATTACGAGTTTGCTCCACTCTCTACCTCTCTCCGATTACGATTCTGAAATCAATGTTGTGAGTGTTAAGTCTCGTCCGTATCTGGATATAACTCTTGATGTGCTCAGGAGGTCCGGGATAAAGGTTGATGTTGAGGAGGGAAGATACTACATACAGGGTGGACAGAGGTACAGATTGAGAGAGATAACAATCCCATCTGATTTCTCATCCATAGGCTATCTCATAGCTATGGGGTTGGTTGGGGGCAAGGTTGTGATAAGAAACGCAATTCCTTCCGCACAAGGCGATAAGGTGATTGTGGACATCTGCAGGAGAATGGGAGGAGAGGTGAAGTGGGACAGAAGTTCTATGATTATCACCGCTGAGAAGTCCGATCTTGAGGGAACGAATATATGTGCGGAGTCATTCCCAGATCTGGTTCCGGTTCTTGCGACCCTCTCAGCTTACGCCAAGGGAAGGACTGTGATATCTGGGGTGGAGCACCTTAGGATTAAGGAAATTGACAGGGTTAGAGGTATTGTTGATAATCTCAGGTCATTGGGGGTTGATTGTAGAGTTGAAAATGGTGACGGGTTGAGAATTGTAATAGATGGAAAGGGTAGTGATTTTAGCTTTAAAGGAACTGTAGACTCCTTTGGTGATCACAGAATGGCACTCGCATTCTCCATTCTCGGACTGGTTGGAGAAGTTGAAGTAAAAAATGCGAATGTCGTGAGTGTGTCCTATCCCGACTACTTCGATGTTATGGGAAGGCTGGGAGCGGTTGTAGAGAGAAAGGTTGCGAGAAAGTGAGAAGATGGATTGCGATAGGGTGAAGCTCTCAACCGGTGGGAAAATTTAAGAAAAGTTGAAGTGCAGGGAGGAGAGGTATGTGGTTGAAATGAGCGGTAATGTCTTTGGAAATGTCTTCAGAATTTCGACATGGGGTGAGAGCCACGGAAAGGCTGTTGGATGTGTGGTGGATGGCTGTCCGTCTAACCTTGAGCTGAGCGAAAAGGACATCCAGAAAGAGCTTGATAGAAGAAAGCCCGGAGGAAGGTTCGCATCAAAGAGGATGGAGAAGGATGAAGTTGAATTGCTTTCCGGGATATTTGAAGGAAAAACAACTGGGGCACCGATTTCCATGATTGTTTACAACAGAGATGTTAAAAGTGAGCATTACGAAAACATCAGATCTAAACCCCGACCCGGACATGCGGATTTAACCTACTGGATAAAATACAAGCACAGAGACTGGAGAGGTGGTGGAAGAAGTTCAGCGAGAGAGACTGTTGGTAGAGTTGCGGGAGGAGCGGTGGCTAAGAAAATCCTTGGGAAGTATGGTATCAAGGTTATAGGATACTCTGTTGAGATTGGCGGGGTTAGTTGCGAGATAAAAGCTGAGAGCGAAGAGGATTATCTGAAAATCTTCAAGAAGTCTGAGAGGAGTGAGTTGAGAGTTCCAGAGAGGGATGCGGAGAAGAGAATAGCTGAGCTGATAGAAAATGTCAGGAAAGAGGGTGATAGCTTAGGTGGTATAGCGGAGATTGTGATTTTAAACCCCCCTGCAGGGATAGGCGACCCAGTTTTCAACAGATTTTCAGCACTTCTTTCATTCGCGATAATGAGCGTTCCTGCGGTTAGGGGTGTAGAGGTGGGTTCAGGATTTAAGGTATCCAGAATGAGGGGATCCGAAAACAATGACCCCATCGTTTTAAGGAATGGGGAGATAAAGCTGTTGACCAACAATTGCGGTGGAGTTCTCGGTGGTATAACCACGGGCACCCCAGTTGTTTTGAGAGTTGCCATAAAGCCAACTCCTTCCATATCGAAGCTGCAGAGAACTGTTGATTTGGACAGAATGGAAGAGGTAGAATTAAGGATTGAAGGAAGACATGATCCCTGCATAGTTCCGAGAGCAATTCCAGTTCTCGAGGCAATGTGTGCTATGGCTCTTGTAGATCAGATGATGATTGAAGGTATCATACCGAGATCCTTCTGAAGCGGATCTGGTCTGCGTTTGTGGATATTGTGGGTTTGTAGTCATAAATATCATTTGTTTAATATTTTTTCTACCACAAGTTTTAATTAATTTATGCGCTCATTGTATTTTATGGGATTTGAGTGGTATACAGATTTTGTTGATTTGAATTATGAGCCAACGGAGAATGATATCATATGCCATTTTACGGTAAAGTCCAGCCTGCCCATAGAGGAATCCGCTGGGAGAGTTGCATCGGAAAGCTCGGTTGGGACATGGACAACCCTTGCGGAGTTGCCGGATAGAATTAAAAAGCTAATGGCGAAGGTGTTTAGGATTGAAGGAAACAGAATTAGTGTTGCATACGATGTGGAGTTGTTTGAAGAGGGCAACATACCTCAGTTTTTAAGCTCGGTAGCGGGCAACATCTTTGGTATGAGGGCGATTGAAGCCCTGAGGTTTGAGGACTTTGAGGTTCCTGAGGATTTCGCCCGGGATTATGGAGGACCGCAATTTGGGATTGATGGGGTGAGGGAGCTTCTTAATATCTACGATCGTCCCCTAACCGCGACGGTTCCCAAACCCAAGGTAGGGTTCTCATCGGATGAATACGCTGAGATCGCGTACAAATCCCTACTCGGAGGGATTGACATAATAAAGGATGACGAGAACCTCACGAGTCAGAGGTTCATCAGATTTGAGGATCGGTTGAAGAGGGTCATGAGGGTTATAGATAAAGTTGAGCAGGAGACTGGGGAGATCAAAACTTATCTCGTCAATGTTACCGCTGAGACTTATGAGATGGAGAGGAGAGCAGACCTTGTTGCGGACTTTGGGAATGAGTTTGTGATGATTGACTTCCTCACAGCTGGGTTCTCCGCATTGCAGACCCTAAGGGATAAATGCGACGAAGTAGGTTTAGCTATTCATGCTCATAGAGCAATGCATGGTGCCCTAACGAGGTATAGAGATCATGGAATATCTCTTAAAGTACTCACAAAGCTTGTCAGGATGGTGGGTGTTGACAACATGCATGTGGGAACAGGGGTAGGAAAAATGGCTGGAAGGAGAGATGAGGTGGTAGAACTCATCAGGATATGCAGGGATGACTGGTATCACTACAAAAGGGTGTTTCCGGTATCATCGGGGGGATTACATCCCGGTCTGGTGCCCGATGTTGTTGAGCTCTTTGGAAGGGATGTGATAATTCAAGCGGGAGGAGGTGTTCATGGGCATCCAAACGGTAGTGAGGGTGGTGCAAAAGCACTGAGACAAGCTATAGATTCGGTAATTGAAGGAGTATCTCTCGAGGAGTATGCTGAGAGCAAAAAAGAGTTGAGATTGGCTCTCGAGAAGTGGGGTAAAATCAGCCCGAAGTAGATTCCAATTGTGCTTTATCTCTATTGTACTTTACTGTATTATTTTGTTAGGTTCTTCTTGTTATATTCTTATTATTAGGAGATATAATTATTTTGTTTTCCGATTACTTGAACTTTTTTTGGTTTTAAGGTAATAAAAGGGGAAGCCTTAAATAGTAATTTTTTAAAATTGGAATTATGCATGGGAAAGTTCTTGTTGTTGGAGCGGGCACGATGGGTCACGGAATAGCTGAGGTCTGTGCTTTGGCGGGGTATGAGGTAATTCTCGTTGACATTAATGAAAACATGCTAAGCAATGCGATCTCAAGAATATCATGGAGTTTGAAAAAACTTGAGGAGAAGAAAAAGATTGAAAATGCTGAAGAAGTTCTGAGAAGAATAAAAACAAGTCAAAACCTTGAGGAAGTTGCTGGGATGGCTGATTTTGTTATTGAAGCTGTTGTTGAGAGGACTGATGTAAAGCATGAGATTTTCAAGACACTGGATGAGGAGTGTAAGGAGAATTGTGTTCTCTCAACAAACACATCAACCATACCGATTACAGATATTGCCAAGGTTACGAAGAATCCGGACAGAGTCGTAGGATTGCATTTCTTCAACCCTCCTACCCTCATAAGGCTTGTAGAAATCATAAAGGGGGAGAAAACATCTGAGGAAACTGTCAAGGCGGTTAAGAAGTTTGCCGGAACGATAGGAATGGATTATGTAATGGTGGAAAAAGATGTACCGGGATTTTTAATCAACAGAATCAACATTAGGGTTTTTGTTGAGGCTATAAGGTATCTTGAGGAGGGATACAAGCCAGAAGAAATCGATTCCGCGGTGAGATACAGGCTAGGGTTGCCAATGGGAATATTCGAGGTGGTCGATTTTACCGGCATAGACACTGTCTACAATGTGTTGAAGGAGGTCAGGAACAGAGGCTTCAGGGTTGAAATCCCCGAACTGCTTGAGAAAATGATTCAGGAAAACTCTCTTGGAATGAAAACTGGAAAGGGGTTTTATACATATAGGAGCTTCTATGATAGAGCGAGAATACCTAAGGAGTATCAATACAGGTTTAATCCTATTCTGATACTTTCGCCGGGAGTAAATGAGTGTGCATGGCTAATCAGGAACGAAATTGCGGTTAGGGAAGATATAGATAAAGCCACCGTAAAAGGGATGGGGTATCCAAAAGGCATCCTCGATTATGCGGATAGTTACGGCATTGACAGGGTTGTAGATGTTTTGAAATCGAGAAAAAATAAAACGGGACTTGATGAGTACACCCCCGATCCGATGCTTGAAGAAATGGTTGCGGATGGAAAACTCGGAAAGAAGAACGGGGAAGGCTTCTACAGGTGGAGTTATGAGGCTGTCGATTTTGGTCCCGTAAGGTATGAGAAGAGGCACAATTATGCTTTGATAACCATGAGACGTCCGGAAAAACTCAATGCATTGAATGAAGATATGTGGATAGGATTAAACTCCGCATTTTTAAGAGCACAGGATGATGAGAATGTTAGGGTGGTAATAATCACCGGGGAGGGAAGGGCCTTCTGTGCTGGGGACGACATATCTGTGATGGGTTCTTGGAGGGGCTTGAAGGATGGGAGAGACTTCTTCGAAAAAGTAGCATTACCTCTCGTGAACACTCTCTCCTATTATGAGAAGCCTGTAATTTCGTTGGTTAATGGAAACGCCTTCGGAGGAGGGATGGAGCTCAATCTCCTGTTTGATATAGTTATTGCAAGTGAAAAGGCGACATTTGCGATACCGGAGGGATTAATAGGAGCAATACCTCCTATAGCATCCTCCCTCGGTTATATGTTGTTTGGAAGGAAAATTGCGAAGTATGCTCTAACAGGAGAGGTTATAGATGTAGGTGAGGCTAAGGAGCTCGGACTGGTTGATGTTGTAGTTCCTCATGATATTCTAATGGATGTAGGGGTAGAGTATGTGGATAGAGTTTCTGCATTGGCTCCACTTTCTGCAAGAGCGATAAAAAGAGCTATGAATTCTGTTAGAGATTTGGTAAAGTCCGCAATGGAAATATCGGCAAGGGAGATAGAGCTTTTGATCCCAACTGAGGATTTTGCAGAGGGTATGAAGGCATTTGTTTCGAGGAGAAGACCCGAATGGAAGGGGAGATAGTATGGCTGGGATTTCAGAATGCTCGGTTTATATTCCTTTATGGAGGATAAAAAGGGACGAAATAGCAAAATCTGTTGGACTTCAGTCCTTAGGTGGGGAGAGAAGTGTAGCATTCTGGGATGAAGATGTAATAACTATGGGTGTGGAGGCGAGTAGAGGGATTAGGAGAATTGAGGAGGTTTCAGCTCTTGTTTTTGCAACAACATCCTCTCCCTTTCGAGTAAAGCAGTGTGCATCTCTTACCGCAACAGCTCTCGACCTTCCAAGCGATGTCTTCACGGTGGATGTCACAGACTCCTTCAGAGCGGGTACATCTGCATTGAGCATTGCTTGTAATATGGTGGATTCCGGAAAGTTCGATAGCGTATTGGTTGTTACAAGCGAAAAGATCCCTGTTAAACCTGCAACAATCTATGAACAAATCCTCGGTGATGGAGCGGTAGCACTGCTTGTCGAGAGAGATGGGAAAGCCGAGGTTGGATTATTCAAGACCCACACCAAAACGCAACCCGGAGCGTGGATGAGGGTTGGAGACGAGTCTCTAAACGATTTTGATATGAGGGTCTCCGCAAGATACGGCTTCGCTCAGAGCATTCAGTCGTCGATTATGGGCCTCATATCGGAGTCAGGAATAAATCCCGCAGAAATCTCGGATGTAGTCATATCTGCTCCAGACCCTAGGAGTTACTATGGGGTATTGAAATCCGCTGGGATAAAAGGTGGAGAGCTATTTTTTGATAGTGTAGGGATTGTTGGAACGGCACATCCGTTCTTAATGCTTGCGGACAGATTGGGTAGTGAAGGAAAAATACTTCTCGGGAGCTACGGTGACGGCTCGGATGCCTTTCTGATAGATGTGAAGGACAAGATTAAAACGAACCTCAAAAAGATGATCGAGAGCAAGAAAGAAATAGATTATGGAGAGTTTCTGCATGTAAGGGGAAAAGTAGGGGAAAAGAGTTATCCTGACAAGCCATCACCCGTAAAGTACTGGAGGGATGAAAAATCTATCCTGAGGTTCTACGGGATGAAATGTAGAAAGTGTGGGGTGGTTAGCTACCCGATAAGTAGGTGTTGTGTTGAATGCGGTGCAAAGGATGATTACGAAGAGGTTAAGCTGTCTGAGAGAGGGGAGATCTACACATACACGATCGACAACCTGATATCTCCCGGCAACTATGATGCGGATGGCATACACCCCCATGTTGTCGCTGTGGTTGACTTTGAGGGTGGTGGAAGAGCTTTTATGGAGGTTACGGATCTTTACAGGGCGAAGGAAAAAATTGAGATTGGGATGGGGGTAGAGAGAACATTCAGACTTTTAAACGAAAAGAATGGATTCAGGTACTATTATTGGAAGGTGAGACTTCCGAGGTGATGTTTATGGAGGTTGCTATTATCGGTACGGGTGTTACGAAATTCGGACACCACTGGGAGAAGGATCAGGAGGATCTTCTTGTTGAAGCTGTGTATTCCGCGATTAATTCAGCAGAGATAGAGCTTAAAGATGTTGAAGCTGTTTGGTGTGGCACATTCTATCCGTTCTCAGGAGTTAGCGGGAATAATTTTAGCGATCCGCTGAAATTCTTCGGCAAACCTATCTCGAGGGTTGAAAACTATTGTGCAACGGGAATGGATAACATAAGAAACGCAATTTACGCTGTTGCGAGTGGAGCGTTCGATATTGTAATATCTGCGGGTGTTGAAAAGCTGATGGATAACGGGAGCAGGGGCATACCCTTTATAGAAGGTATCTTTCCACCCTACATGCCAGCGGTTTCCGCACCGGGGATGTTCGCCCTATCCGCAAACAGAGCATTTAAGGAGTGGGGGTGGACTAAGGAAGATTTAGCTCTTGTTGCGGTTAAAAACCACTATAATGGTGCAAGACATCCAAAAGCACACTTCAGGAGGGAGATAACGGTCGAGGATGTACTCAACGCTCCCATGATTGCCTATCCACTCGGATTGTATGACTGCAGTGCGGTCAGCGATGGAGCATCAGCGGTTGTGTTGGCAAACCCCAAGACTGCGAGGGAGATAGTGGGAGATGAGTATGCGGTTATAAAATCCATAGGGATGGCTGTTGAGACAATTCATCCTTGGTCAAGACCATCGGAAACCTTCCTCAGTTTTCCAGCAACGGTGAAGGCAGCTAAAATGGCATACAAGCAAGCCAGTATAGAAAACCCGAGGAAAGAATTGGACTTTGGAATAGTCCACGATTGCTTTACGATTACAGAGCTTATTAACTATCAGGACATGGGGCTATGTAAAAGAGGAGAGGGGGCGAACCTGATAAGAGATGGTGTAACTACAATAGATGGGGATTTTCCGATAAACCCTGATGGAGGATTGAAATCCTTTGGTCACCCCATTGCAGCATCCGGTGTTAGAATGGTCTGTGAGTTGGCTAAGCAGGTTCTCGGTAAAGCTGAGGGATTGCAAGTTGAATCCGCTGAAGCTGGATTTGCCCACAATCTTGGAGGTCCGTACTCTGTTTCTGCGGTGTGCATAGTATCTCGAGCATGAAGTTTGTTAATTATGTCCTGTTTCGAGTGACTCACTCTGAAATCGCTTGTTCTATTGTGGAGAACGATAGTATCAGCATAACTAAGGAGTATATTAGGATGAAGGTGATGGATGAATAGCTCGGTCCCGATCCGAATAGTGAGGATGAGATCGCTTTAATAGATACGGTTATAACAGGAAACACTATGGGAAACAGGATGATTGGTAATAAAAGCTCTCTCGTGGATGATTTTATTGTTAATATTGATAAAGAGGTCGAAACAGTCACAAAAGCGAGATTTCCTATGGTTACCGAGATAAAAAATTCCAGAGGATGCAGAATTTTCAAATCGAAGAAGATTATGAATAGAGGGATAATGACGGACTCGAGAAAAAGCATTATGGCGAGGTTATAAAACAACTTTCCCAGAAGAATTGAATGCGGAGGGAAAATCATTTTTAAGCCATCGAGTGTGTCATCCTCCACTTCACGAAGAAACGCCCTTGAGTATCCGATAACTCCCGCAAACAGAAATATGAACCAAAGTAAAGGGGGTGTTAAAGCTTCAGCACTCTTTAGTGGTATTGAGACGCTGAAAATCGAGATTGTGAGGAATGAAAATAAGAATATGAAGTTTATTGTCTTCTTGGTTCTAAATTCAATTCTTAGGTCTTTTAAGGCTATTTGAATTGCGGAATAAACTACATTTCTCATCAGAACACCTTTTTTAGAACTTCATCTATTCTTCTCTCATCCATCTTTTTGTCGGAGAGATAATATGCCTTCTCACAGATTCCTACTTCCTCCTTGCTATGGCTTGCGATTATGATCGTCTTGTTTTTGAACTCAGTCTCTATAAGCTCGAAAAATTGTTTTTTCGCTTTGAAATCGAGACCGGATGTTGGTTCGTCGAGAAGCAGTATATCGGGGTCTTGCAGTAGTATCCTCGATATGCAGAGTCTTTGAATCATTCCTTTTGAAAATTTTGAAATCCTTACATCTTTGAACTTCTTCAAGCCCACGATTTCCAAAGCCACTTCCACGGACATTTTACCGAAAGATTTGGAATAAAACTTAAGGTTCTCCTCTGCGGTGAGGTCTCCGTAAAAGTAGGATTTGTGAGTGATAAATCCGATTTTTTTTCTGATGTTACAATCCTTCCACGGCTCCTTCTCGTGGACAAAGATTTCACCATTGCTTGGTTTTATTTGTCCCGCGATCAGTCTCAGTAGTGTTGTTTTTCCCGAACCGTTCTCACCAACCAAAGCAACGATCTCACCGCTACTGATTGAGAAGTTTAAGTCCTTCAGGACATATCTTCTGCCAAACTTTTTTGATAGTCCTTTCGCGGTTATCATGGTATCGCCCTACTCTCTTTTTTGTTGTCTCCATTATACTTTCCTATTTGATGCCAAACATCTCGGACAACATCCTCTCGATGCCGAGGGCAATACCGTCAACTTCAATATCGTCTCCTTTGGCTCCATCTCCGACAACGACAAGATTTCTGTATGGTGTTTTATATCCAAAATCAAGCCCACTAATAACTCTATTAACTGGCCAGTCATTATAATAACTCTGAATTGCAATAATCTCGTATTTATATCCGTTTAATATCGATTTTAGTTCTTCAAGCCCTTTTTTGATCTCCTCTCGAGCATCGATGTAAAGGGGTTGGTGCGCCATTAGAAGGTGCTTTCCTTTAGGCGCGAGAGAAGGGTCAGCGTTTGTTACCTCGTTCATTCCAGAAATACGTCCACCCAAGGTAAAGAGAACTCCAGTATGTCCGATAAAAGGCTCATCTACTGATATAGAGTACTTCACACCTTTACTCTCTTTTTCAGGTTTGCAGTATTCCTTTCCTACCAACCTTCCAGTTAATCCGTGTCCGATGTTCGATATGTAAAAGTCGTATTCAAACTCTCCTCTCTTTGTTATGATCTTCTGAATCTCATCATTGCCTTCGTTTGCGGTTAGTTTTATAACAGGGTTCCTCAGGTGAAGATTTCCATTGTTACTTTTTATTACTTCAACAAGCTCATCCACGACCTTTTTGCACCCACCTACAGGTATTCCGGGACCTCCGTGTTCCCTCACCCTTTGGTATATTGCAAGGAGTTTCGAGAATCGTATATCNGATGGTGAGATGCTTAAACTCCAGCCCAAAAAAGACCTAAGAAAGCCCATACTTAACTCATCAAGTTCTTTTTCGTATGAATCCATTGTTGGATCCTTTCTGAGAAGCTTATATGCGAGCACCCACTTGAGGAACTTCATTTTTGATCTTAGAGGGAAAACCGCACTTCTAACCTCTATCCTCTCTCCTCTCTCACTTAGCAAAATCTCTCCTTCTGGTTTTGAGTCCACGATTTCTACTTTGCACCCTATTTTTTTTAGCATTTTTCCGAGTGGTCCTCTCCTCCCGTGAGGGATCATATGCAATGCTCCAGTGCTTATTTGAAACCCTTTATAGTTGAATGAGGTAAATCTACCTCCGTAGAAGTTCAGTTTTTCAAAAACATCTACTTTATATCCTTTCTGCAAGAGTACTGCTGAGGTAAGCAAGCCTCCGAGACCCGCTCCGATTACCGCAACCCTCATCCTAACCCTCGGATGAATCTAGATTTATCTTCTTTATGGATGAATTTGGACAGTACATCGAGCACTTCATACATGCATTGCAGTTATCGTTGATCTCTGCTTTTCCGAGAACATTTACTCCGTCGTAGGGACAGATGAGCATGCAGAAGCTACAGCCTACACAGCTGTCATCCACCACAACTATGCTCTTTTTCATTTTTTCGAGATAGGGATCTGGAGATTTAAGTCTTTTCAATTGTTAGGTCACCAATCATTGTGCTTAGATTACACCCATCTCCGTCAACCTCTCCGGTAGATACACATCCGTCACATAATCCAGCCCGTATTTTGCAAGAGCCTGTTGTTCGGATTTCTTTTTCAGTTCAAGCTGTAAATTAACCTCTTTTTTCCAGAATTCCGAGTCAAATCTTGGATCTGATAGAATTGAGTTTAGAGCTTTTATATCTTCATCTGACAGCTTGTCCGAAGGCAGATCATACTTAACGATATCGCTTGGGCGAATTCCCACGAATTTTGCGGATGGGGTTGCGAGGTACTCCGACAGATGTGCGGATTTTATCGAGCCGTAAGCGACGCTTGCATAGATTCTGTAGCTCCACGGATCACCATCTGTGAAAACAACTACTGGCAAATTCAGTTCCGAGTTCAATCTCCTTAGCAACCGTCTCGTGCTTCTTGCGGGTTGTCCTTTTAGGTGTACGATGATTGCGTCGAATCTCTCATCAAATCCGTTCTCAATCAGCCTATCCCGCATACCACCTGTTTCGATCGCAATCACAAATTTCGCATCGTGTTCAACGAATTCGATTTTATCCACATTGACCGGAATTTGATATCCTCCCTCTCCTACATCTTCCTGACAGTGAATCTCCCTTAAACCCCTTCTTGTCTCCTCTCTTATCCTTAAAGGACCTACAACTGTGGCACCATCCTCTTCTGGGCGGATGTGGAAGTGCTCCCTTTGATATGTGCTGATTATTTCAAGATCTTCGATGAGACGATCGCTTTCCTGCTGTTCGTTGAATTTCGCAATATCCCAATTCTCCGAGATGTAGTATAGCTCTCTCAGGGTGGAGGATTTATTGTTCCTTAGCTGTTCTTTGAGAAAGCCTATTACATAAGTCATTCTGAGAAGCTGATAAGCTCCTTTAACTGTTTTAGCACTTCTCGTACTCCTTCTGTCGCCATAAACCCATACTTCACTCTCTTCGTTGAATTCAATGTTGTACTTTGTTCTTGTCGCTATCTCTATCTCTGGTATCAAACCCTCCTTGAGTTGGTCGTAAATTGTTTCTGGAATTTTTAAAAGACTTTTAAGGCACTCTTCTTCAATTTTTTTCAGGAAGAATCACCTCCTAAAAACTCATCAGCTCTGCACCATCGATCAGACTCTCATCTACACCATCGACATATGGTTTTTTGTTTATTATTCTACCCTTCACGGTGTATTTCAAAGATCTCGTTTCGTTGGCATTTAGTTTTATATTCCACAGCATTGTGGAGTGTCCCCCACTCTCGGTAATCTTAACCTCATTATCATCTGCCTCTACACTTCCCGCAATTATCTCATATATCTTAAATTCCTTTTTGGCTCTCGTGTAATTTGAAACTTTCAATTCAGCCTCAATCACACCGTCTTTTTCGGTAACATCCCTCTGGATGTGGATGTTGCCTATTATTCTGGAAATCACCTTGCTAACATCGATCTCATCCCTTTCGAGAACCTCAGCAACCTTTTTCGCGAGCAACGGTAGAATTTTGTTTAGTACATCCTCCTTGCTCTTCTTCTTTTTGTACCTCTCTTTTCTGTCTATATACTCTTTCAGCTTTCTTCCGACTTCCTGTAAAGCGAGTCTGATCTCCTCGTAGATTTCCGGAATTACTGTTACCGCCTCCTTTGATTCAGAGGTGTAAGGTATGTTCGTTGACGCCACATGTATCAGGAAGACCGCAGGGGCGGTAGGCAGTTCGTTTTTTGATTGACTTAGCCCGTAGCTCTTCCAGTTCACGTTCTCCACAGCTTTAGTTAGAGCACAACCACCTTGGGAGTAGAGCAAAGGTATCTTATTTGCGAATCTGATAACTCTGACCTTTTCATCTCCTCTCAGCTCACCTCCGTACCCTATTCCGACCTCCACGAGGAATGGATTTCCGGAAAAAACCTTTGGTTTCCTCGTAACCGCATAAGCCCATTCAACTTTGTACTTGTTGATTAAACTCCTCATTATGTTCTTGTCTCCTATCGGAGAAAGACAATCTGTTGGCGGTGGTAAAAAATCGGTGTTCTTGAACGCATCAATCAGTTCTGCAATCTCATCTCTGTTCAGGGATTGTGGCTTTTTTGTGGGTTGAATATTTGTCTTCTTAAGCACTTCGTCAGCTTTTTTGTCTCCCACCCTCACGAATTCAGTTTTTAGAAATGCTTTTAGTGTTGAGGATTTTGTTGTTTTGAGCATCCACATTAGCGTACCCATCTCTATTCCGTGTGGATGCGGGGGAATCTCTTTGGGTGTTTCTGGAATCTCTTCGGTAATTCTTTCGAACTCGAATATCTCCCCATCCGGATCGATTAGTGTAATCTTCGCATGTGGATTCACAATTGCTGTTTCCGTCAGATATTCGAGAACACTCTGTTTCCTCTCCTTTACATAGGCTCCCTCGAGTTCGAGTTCGATTCTTGTTCCTCTCGCTCTGAACCATTCAACCTCTTCTTCGGACACAATCTCTGGTTCGTTTCGTCTTGTGTCAATGAACAGCTCCACTCTAACTGCTTTTTTGTCCGGATCGGTTTTTGATAGGATTATCGTCGGTTTTCCAGTTGTTAATTGAGCATACAAAACTGCTCCAGACACACCAATTCCCTGTTGACCTCTACTCTGCCTTATTGAATGAAATCTCGAACCGTACAGAAGTTTTCCGAAGATCTTCGGTATTTGATCCCTAACTATGCCGGGACCGTTATCCTCTACCACAACTTTGAATCTGCTCTTTTCCACCCTTGTGATTTTAACCATTATATCCGGCAGAATCCCCGCATCTTCGCATGCATCGAGGCTATTGTCGACTGCCTCTTTCACGCAGGTAATCAAGCTTTTCGCAGGGTTCGAGTAACCAAGAATGTGTTTATTCTTCTCGAAGAACTCTGCAATGCTTATCTCTTTTTGTTTTTTGGCAAATTCTTCTGCTATCATCTTCCTTTCCGATCCGCTTAGGTTTCTCAGATCTCTGCACCCACAACAGTCTGGGTTTTTGTTACACCTTCTATAGCTCTTATGGTGTCTACGGTGTTATTAAGTATCGATAAACTATCTGCGTCGATTATAACGACGAAATCGAATTCACCGAAAACATGGTAAACCTCTCTCACATTCTTCATCGACTTTATCGAGTTATAGACATCTTTCTCCTTTCCCGGGAGTACATTAACCATTGTTACGCCAATTACCATGTGAGAAAATAAAACGGAATAAATTATAATTTTTTCGGCTGAAATAAAAGTGATTGAAGTGTTATTCAGATTTTAGAAATTCGTAAGCGGTGTCACTTGAGACATTCTCATGAACGATCATGGAAATCGCTCTTGTAACTTTTTCCGGGTTCTCGGACTGAAATATGTTTCTCCCTATTGCAACACCCTTGGCTCCCGCATTAATAGCATCTTCAACCATCTTCAGGAACTCTCTATCGTTTTTCATTTTTGGTCCTCCTGCTATTACCACTGGCACCGGACAACCCATCACGACTTCTCTGAACGATTTAGCATCTCCGGTGTAATTCGTTTTTATTATGTCTGCACCGAGCTCTGCTCCCACTCTTGCACAAATTTTGATTGCCTTCTCGTTGAACTGATCAATACCTTTCCCTCTCGGATACATCATTGCAAGAAGGGGCAACCCCCACTCAACGCACTCCCTGCTGATATCTCCTAAGCTTTTTAGTTGCTGATTTGTGCTATCGCTACCTAAGTTTATGTGTACACTGACAGCATCCGCACCAAGCTTTATAGCCTCCTTAACACCGCACACGATCACTTTGTCGTCTGCATTGCCGAGAGTTGTTGAACCGCTTAGATGGACTATTAAACCGACATCTTTTCCGTAGCCTCTGTGCCCGAAAGGGACTATTCCCTTGTGAACTATTACCGCATTTGCACCCCCGGTGACAACCCTGTCTATTGTTTCTGGCATGTTTTCCAGCCCTTTTATTGGTCCTAAGGACAATCCGTGATCGAGAGGAACAATCACAGTATTTTTCGATTCTCTATTTATGAGCCTTTCAAATCTTATCCTCTTCCCGATATTCATACTACCACCTATTGTTAGTGTGTGACATACTATCAATACAATGTCAATATATAAAAGTTTTGATTCCAACGCAACTCATGCAGACATTCATACAATTTGTTCGGCTTCGCCCTCAGCTTTACTTCCACTCGGCTTAGTCTTTCTTCTCAGGTAAACCCCGAGGATCGATAGTGCTACCGATAGCAGAAAGGGAGGTTTTAACTCCGAAGCTACTTTAAAAGTGATTCTCACATTCTCATCCCGCAAGCTTACGGTCTCTTCTCCGAGAACCGGGATTTTGAAAAACATCTGACTCTGGATTTGATTTTGAAGTTGACTTTGAATATCACTTAAAAACAAATTAATAGGGATTACAAGTAGTATCGTGATTATCATGCCGATTACAAACCATATAATCTTCCCAGCACCAAATCTGAGGAGGTGTACGCTCCACTTTCTGTCTATTAAGCCACCTATCACCATGGCCACACCGGAACTCACGATTATAACCCTGAATGAGTATGTAGTCCAGTAGATTAGAGGGATGTATATTTTCTCTCCGAGAGCGAATATGTTGAACTCAAATGGGGAAATTTCGAATACGAGTATCTCCGCAAATTTCAGTTCCCACCAACTGCCTATGAAAGGAAGTATGATCGTCAAGATTCCTGTTAATACAGCCAAGCCTCTTAATTTCGCGTCATTTAACAATGAAATCTCCTCCATCAGTCTCCGTTACCATCCCTCAGTAACTATCTCAAAATCCACTCCAAAGACCTCGAACTCCATTTTGAGTTCGGTCTTGTAGTTCTGGGATTCGGTAAATTCTCTGTTGACATACCCTTTGAGTTCCAATGTCGTGGTTTTGTTTGCCTCTATTGTCACCGGCTTTTCGAGGTAGAATCTTTGGATAATCTCTCTACCGTTTTGATATTTGATGGTTATTACCTCAAATTTTTTCAGCTTTATTTTGTAGGGAAACGGTGATTCAAGCTCGATTTCTGCATTAGCACTGCATAATAGATCGTTGCACTCCTTTACGGATATATTCCTCAATTTAAACTCTTTGAAATCTTTTTGAACATTCACTGTAAATTTTTTGGAGATTTTCTCCGGAAGTTCAGGTATGTTTCCGGTAATGAAGCATGTGACATCTTTTTTACATTCGTTAAAGCCGTAGTAGATACCTGAGAGTAGTATCATCCATGGTAATGTCCACAGAAAAATTTTGAGTACCAACTCACTCATCACTTTAACTTGAGATTAGGTGCTATAAAAAGGATAGTATTGCGGGTTGAGGAGTGTGTGGGCGGAATAGTGGGAGGAGGTTGTGCCAAGGGTTGCATTAGTTTTCTCCCCCCTCTTTTCATGGTTGTATCCCCTCATGTTGTACCGAGGGGTTGTGCCAAAAAGATTATAAATCGTATAATTAGGAAAAACCTAAGATTCAAAGTTTAGGCTCCGGTGGTGTAGCCCGGCCAATCATACGGGACTCTCGATTCCGTGACCCGGGTTCAAATCCCGGCCGGAGCACTC
>MTMT01000076.1 GCA_002010195.1 Archaeoglobus sp. JdFR-32 | reverse complement strand
AAAAACAAGATAAAGCTTAAAATAATCAAAATCAGATTCTCAATTGATGGTTGAAGATGAGGTTAAAAAGTGGTTTGATTCACATTCACTAAGTGCTAAGGTATCCTTTGATGAGTTTTTAAACAGATACAAGGAAATAAAAGATCATTTTGGAGATTTGCTTGATTTTGAGTCCGCAATGGAATTGACAGAATACAGTTTCGGAGTCGTAGAGATTAAAAAAATTTCGGAGTTGAGAAAAGAAAGTGGAAAAGTTACNATCAGAGCAAAGGTAAAGAGGGTGGAGGAGATCAGAGGCTTCGTAAAAGAGGATGGGGAGGGTCTTCTCGTTAAGATCTTGCTTGAAGATGATAGCGGAGAGATAAAAGCGATTTTGTGGGATGATGCGGGGGAACTCGTGAAGGTGGGAGATGTTTTTGAGGGTTGCTTCGTCGAACTAAGTGGGTTCTTAAGAAGAAGTGATAACACAACAGAGATATCTGTGAACAACCCACTGGATGTGAGAATCATAGACATGGACTCCGAGGAGAGGAACTATGATGGNGTTCTTCTCGGATGGGAGAGAAAAGAGAGTGGTTATAGAATTGCAATTTTTGATAGGGAGTTCAAAATCATAGGCTTTAAATCAGACAGGGAACTTCCACTCTCACCCGGAAAAAAGATATCGTTCCGCTTAAGCAAAGACTACAAAATGGAAAAGTTCATGGTTTTAGAGGAGGAAACGGAGGTCGAGATGGATGAGTATTTCGACAGAATATCATCTCTCAACAAAGACAGGGTTAATATCTACGGAAGAATCAGTGGAATCGGTAAATATAGATTGCTAAAAAGAGATGACAGAACAATAAAGCTTGCGGACATCTATGTGTCCGACAAAACTGGAAGAATCAGGGTTGTGCTTTGGGGCAGTCTCGCAGAGATATTCAAGAAGGCGGATGTGGGTCAGAGAATCGTAATAGTCAACGGTAGATTTAGAAACAACGAGATACACTGCGATAGAAACACCATGGTAAACCTGCTCGATGTCGCAAGGCTGTAACTTCATTCAAAGTTAAGGGAATTTCTCAGTGCGATGATGTGGTTCTAACAACANAGCAGTTCCTTAAGCGATTCGATGAACAGATCGTTTTCTTCCCTTCTACCGATTGTAACCCTGATGTGATATCCTTCCAGCCCCATCAGTCCGGTAACATCTCTCACAAGTATACCTCTCCTCTCAAATAGATCTGTGGATATTCCCTCCTTATCTATTCTCAACAGGATGAAGTTGGCAGANGACGGGTAAACCNTTACATTCGGAATCTTGTTCAATTCCTCAAAGACTCTGTCCCTCTCCTTGCATATGTACTCTCTCACCCTCATGAAGTGATCTATACTGCGGAGACAGGCTATTGCGGTTCTTACNGATACATTGGAAAGATTAAACGGTAGTCTAACCTTCTCAATCGCGGAGATCGTTTCTCCACCTACAGCAAATCCAATCCTTAAACCTGCGAGAGAGAAGAATTTTGAGAATGACTTTACCACAACGAGGTTCTCAAACTCGTCAGTCAACCGAATAAATGTTGTATCCGAGAAATCAGAGTAAGCTTCATCAACTACAACCAATGCAGAGGTGTTTCTGAGAATTTTCTTCAGCTTAGCTTTGGGTATTGCGTTTCCAGTGGGATTATTAGGAGAGCACAAGAATATTATCTTCGCATCCTTTTCCAGAATTTTTTCCGGTGAGATCTCGTATCCTGGAAATTCAATGAAATTTATTGATGCAGAACTCATCATCGCAAGAATGGCATACAGCATATATCCGGGAATCGGAATCGTAACCGGATCTAAAGCTTCCAAATTCACCTCACACACCATTTTCAAAAGCTCACTTGCTCCGTTCCCAACAGCAATTCTCTCCTCCTCAATATCCAACCACTCCGAAATCTCTTCCTTTAGATCTCTGTAAAAGGGATGAGGGTATCGATTTACTTGCTCAAAAGCCTTTATGTACTCTTCCCTAACCGATTCAGGAGGTAAAAACGGATTCTCATTGGAGGAAAGTGAGACTACCTCACTACATTTGATCCCGTACTCCCTCTCCAAATCCTCCGGAAATTTTCCGGGATCGTAAGGGTTTATAATGTGCACTATCCCTCTAACCATCTAACCATCCTATGAAAATAAAAATAGTATGTTTATTTAACTTTTTAGTTCTCTATTCCACACCTAATTTCTTTTTAAGTTCCTCAACATCCTTCGAGATCTCTTCTACAGGTCTAATCTTGAATTCCTTCTCCTCCACTCCTGCAAGAGCCCAGAATAACCTCGCCACCACAACCATAAGTTTGCCAGAATTTCCGGGAGTATGAGGGAGCAAATCCGCTGCAAGATCCCCTAGAGCTTCAAGATCTTCCTTAGATATCTCGTTTATTTTCTCGCTTGCTGAGCCGAACAGAGAGATGCCCGTTCCAAGTACCTTTTCCTTCATTGCGTAGTATTTTGCAGCTTCGCTTGTTATTCTATGCACACCCATCTATACACCTCCTTTTATAAAAATTAATTAAATGTCCATGTATTTTAATATTTCCCAAGGAGTTATGTAAAGGCAGTACTGGTTCCATTCATCATACTTCAAGCTCATAAATGCGTCGAAAATGTGGGAGCCAAGTACTTTCGGCATTAGCTCATCGCTCGCCAAGTGATCGAGAGCATCCCTGAGTGTTGTTGGTAGTTCACCAACTCCAAGCTCCCTCCTCCTCGAGGGAGTTAGCTCGTAAACATCATCCATAACTGGATCGCCGGGCTCTATTTTCTTCTTTATTCCATCAAGTCCTGCTGCGAGCATGGCGGTGAAGGCAAGATANGGGTTGCAACTTGGATCTGCCCCTCTGTACTCTATCCTTATTGCCGACGGCTTTTTCAGGTACATGGGCACTCTTATCAACGCAGACCTATTTCTGGGACTCCAGCAGATATATATGGGNGCCTCAAAACCGGGAACAAGCCTCTTGTATGAGTTGATTGTCGGTGCACACAAAGCGGTTAGGGCTTTCGCATGTTCGAGAAGACCACCAATGTAATATCTCGCTTTCTGACTTAGCATGTATTCATCATTCTCATCCGCAAATAACGGCTCACCGGAGAACGGTTCTCCCTTCCACAAGCTCTGATGACAGTGCATACCGCTCGCATTATCAAGATACAACGGCTTGGGCATGAATGTTGCAACCAAACCATGAAGATTTGCAATATTTTTGGCTGCAAACTTGTACTTGTAGAAGGCATCTCCAACAGATATAAGCTTCTGGGGTTTAAAGTCGAGTTCAACCTGTCCCGCTGTTGCAACCTCATGGTGGTGGTATTCGATGTCCACTCCGAGTTCCTCCAAGTAATGTGTAAGCTCATTCCTGTACTCTACGGTGGTATCCTCTGGAGGTGGTCTGAAATAACCCTCCTTAGGCCTTATGAAGAAACCCCCTGCATCCATCTCACTGCTATCCGGCATAACTCTTGGTGGACCCCATGAATCTCCAGCACCACCATTCGGTGATACCCACATATCCCATGACAGTTTTGTAGGGTCTAGTCCCTCAAACACGAAGAACTCTATTTCAGGACCGAAAATAGCACTCATTCCATCCTCTTTAAGCTTATCCTCATACTTCTTGGCAACATACCCTCTCGGATCGCAATCAGCTACCTTTTCACCCCATGCCTCATAAACATAGCCGAACATTAATGCAGACTTTTGTATTGGGTCTTCAATCCAAGGAATGATTCTTAATGTTGACGGATCGGGCATCCAGACGAGATCACTCTGCTCTATGGTTCTGAAACCTCTTATTGATGATCCATCGAACCCTATTCCGTTTTCAAACGGACCGCCATCTATGAACTCCCTTGCGGGTATGGAGAATGTCTGCATGAAGCCTCTAATGTCGCTAAAGGCACACAGAACCTGCTTAACATTGTTCTCTTTCAACAACTTTTTTGCCTTTTCCACATCTTCCATACTTTCCCTCCCGTTTCAAACTTATTTAACCATNAACAGATTTGGTTATATAAATTTTTTTATTGTTTCAAAGTTACTAAAGATTTTTCAAATTTTTAATTCATTTGTTGAGTAACTAAGAATAAGGTAAATTATACTAAAAAGACAATTAAAATGATTTAACGACCTTAACAACCCAGAGGAAGAATATCGAGGACTACCACAGAATGCAAGTAAAAAAATTAAAAAGTTAACCTTTAAAATNAGAGTTAATCTTTCCAGACTCCCGTATCTGTGTTCAGAGTTCCCTCCAGCTTGCTTATGAGTGTTGAACCCGTGAGATCGCCCGTCACATTAACCATCGTCCTACCCATATCGAGGATTGCATCGATGCCGAGAATCATTGCATAAGCTACCGCTACAGCACTTCCTGCCTCCAAGGGTAAGCCAATTGCCTCCAAAACCATCACAAGCATTATAGCTCCCGCACCCGGTACACCTGCAGTACCTATGCTCGCCATAACAGCCACTAGAACGATAAGTAGTTGCTGACCGAAGGTAAGGGGGATGCCCACAGCGTTTGCTATAAATATAGCACATATTGCTTGATACATCGCGGTTCCATCCATGTTTATTGTAGCACCCAGCGGAAGTGTGAAGGAGAACACACCCCTGTCAATTCCAAGCTCTTCCTCCGCCACCTTCATCGTAACCGGAAGAGTTCCGGAGCTACTTCTTGTTACAAATGCTGTTAGCATTGCCTCCTTAGCACCGTTCAGAAACCTTATGATGGATAGCTTTATGGATGCAAGAATCCCACCATAAACCACAAAGATGTGTATGAAAAGACCGATGTACAAAGCAGCAACCACCACACCAAGAGGTCCAAGAACGCCCGGTCCCTGCTTAGCGATGACATAGGCTATCAGAGCAAAGACACCTATGGGAGCATATTCGAGAATGCCCCTCACGATCTTGTACATGACCTCCGCCAGAGCATCTACCACATCAAGAGTTGTAGTTGCAACCCTGCTTAACCTCTCATCCTTGCTCTCCTTGAGATACGCTAACGCAATACCAACAACTATTGNAAAGAATATTATCTGCAGAATCTTGCCTTCCGCTATAGCATTGAATGGATTTTTTGGAACAATGTTTAAAACCACATCAACGGCGGAGGGTGGAGTTACTGAGATTACCTTCTCCTCTCCAGCCAATGCAAGTCCCTTACCCGGTTGGAATATGTTCGCCATCCCCAGCCCAATTGCAACAGCCAATGCAGATGTCAGGAGGTAGAAGATTATAATCCCCACCCCGATCTTTCCGAGCTTTGACGGATGTATACTCGCAGCACCCACTACTAAGGAGAAAAGCACTATTGGTACAACAATCATCTTCAGCAATCTAATGAACAGATCGCCCAACGGTTTCAGCACCGTTATAGGCTCACCAATGATTGCTCCAAGTACCGCTCCAAGCACCAAAGCGATGGCAATCTTGTAAATCACTGGAAAAGATAGATATCTCTCAAAAGCGGACTTGTTCTCCGGCATGATTATTCATTAACATCATCAATTTATAAGTTTTTCTCAGGTTTGTATCGATCTACGATGATATATTGCAATTTAGATACATATTGTCTGCTCAAAATTTTTTAGAACATTATATCTAAAAGATTCCATTAAAATATAATCTAACACAGGCTATTATTTTATAATTACAAATTATACATGTACTATATACGAACTACAGCGAGTTTACAAACTCTATGATGTTATCCACTGCCAGCCTTAGTTTATCCATGCTTACAGCATAAGCACATCTTATGAAGCCTTCTCCAGATTCACCAAAGGCGTTTCCCGGAACTACAGCGACATTTTTCTCCAGCAACAGTTTCTCCGCAAACTCCTCACTTGACAACCCTGTTTCCTTTATGCTCGGAAATGCGTAAAAGGCACCTTCAGGCTCCTTTATTTCGAGATAGTCTTTTATTTTTCTGACGAAGAAGTTCCTCCTTCTGAGATACTCCGTCTTCATTTCCTCAAGCTCATCCTCTCCATTCCTTAGAGCTTCAATCGCTCCTATCTGAGATGTAACCGGAGCACAGAGCATAGAATACTGGTGTATCTTCAATATCGCATCGACAATGTCATCTGGAGCAATCACATAACCTACCCTCAGCCCGGTCATAGCAAAGGACTTAGAGAAACCATTCAAAACAACAGTTCTATCCTCCATTCCGTTTAACCCTGCTATCGACTTGTGTGAGAAGTTATAGGACAGCTCAGAGTATATTTCATCAGAGATGACAATCATATCTTTCTCTATAACTGCATCAGCTATCTCCTCAAGCTCTTTTCTATCGTAGCTGACACCGGTGGGATTTGCGGGATAATTCAGGATCAGGACCTTAGGTTCGATCAATCTCGAGTTTTCAATGATGTGTTCGTATGTAAGGCGGAAGTCTGGAGAAGTTGATATTGTTATGACTCTGGCCCCACATAGAACCGACAGGGGCGAATACGAAACATATGTGGGTTCTGGAACCAAGACCACATCTTCGGGATTGATCAAGGCTCTCAAGGAGATGTCGAATCCTTCGCTAACCCCGGAGGTAACAACGATGTTGGATGGGTCGGGTGTGAACCCGAACTTGGAGTAATACCTGCTTATCTCCTCTCTCAACTCTTCCAACCCATTGTTGGAAGTGTAGGATGTAATTCCCTTCTCAAGAGAATAGATCATCTCCTCCCTGATTCTCCAAGGTGTGGGAAAGTCCGGCTCTCCAACACCGAGACTGATGATGTCTTCTCTACCGATGATTAAATCGAAAAACTTTCTTATGCCAGAGGGTTTTATTTCCAGAAGCTTTCTGTTTATCCTAATCTTCTCATTCAAAAATTATACCTCCTAAGGGACGATTGCAAGCCTTCTATCCTCCTCATCGGTAAACAGCAGGACTCCCTCCTCCTTATATGTCTTAAGGACGAAATGTGTGTTTGTGTCTCTAACCTCCGGGAGAGTCGATATCTTCTCTGAGATGAAAAACGAGACTTCCTTCAGAGACTTGCCCTTAACCACAACCTGAAAATCGTACTCTCCGCTTATGAGCCTAACAGCATGAACTTCCGGAAACTTGGCAATTCTTTTTGCTATATCATCGTAATTTTTCTCCCTCGTAAGATTTACCCTCACATCAATAACTGCGATAACAAACTCCTCTCCAACTTTCTCCCAGTCAATTATCGTTTTATACTTCAAAACCACCTTATCCTCCTCACTTTTCTTTATGATTTCCTCAATCTCAACCTCACTAATTCCGGTAATCTCGGAAATCTCTTTTGGTGTGTATTTTGCATTATCTTCGAGTATTTTTAACACTTCAACATATTTGTCGTTCTGCATTCAATCACCTTAAGCATAAGAAAGTGTTGTGCTATTTAAGATGTTTGGTGATTCGTAAAGGTTCTCTAAATACCGCTTTTTAAATATCTCCAAACACAATGGAATCGGAAGAGTTTACGAGAATTGAAAAAATATATATTCAAAATCCATTTTAAAAAAATCATGAAAGCCGTAATTCTCGCAGGAGGTTACGCTACTCGATTATGGCCTATAACCAAAACCAAGCCTAAACCCTTACTCCCTACAGGAAAGAAAAGAATAATCGATCACATTTACGATAAACTGAAAAAATTCGACATCCCTATTTATGTCTCCACCAACAAGAGATTTGAGATGGATTTTAAAGAGTGGGGAAAAGATAAAGATGTTGAACTCGTTGTTGAGGAGACTACGAGAGAGGAAGAGAAACTTGGAGCGGTCAGAGCTCTGTCCGAACTTGCAAGATCATTAAATGATGAGCTTTTTGTTATTGCAGGAGACAACCTATTCTCTTTCGATCTTGAAGATCTTCTAAGATTCTACACCGACAAGGGTTCATCGGTGACCGCACTTTACGATGTTGGGGATGTTGAACTTGCAAAGAGGTACGGTGTTGCAGAACTCGATGGAGACCGAGTCAAAAGATTCTACGAGAAGCCGGAAAAACCACCATCCACCTTGGTAGGAATAGGGATTTACATCCTGAATAGAGAGGCGGTAAGCATACTCCTTGATTATGTGAAATCAGGAGAGAAACACGATAACCTCGGAGACTTTCTTTCGTACCTCTGTACAAAAAGCGAAGTTTACGGCTATCCCTTCCAGAACGGAAACTGGTACGATGTAGGAAACGCAGATTCGTACATCGAGGCAATCAAGTTTTACATGGAGAATTTCTCGGGAGATGTAGAGATAGACAGATTTGCCAAGGTTATCCCACCAGTTGTGATAGAGGACGGTTGCACGATCAAAGGGAGGTCAATCGTTGGACCGTATGCGTACATAGGCAAAAACTGTCTGATTGAGAACTCAGATGTTAGTGAGTCTGTTATTTTCGACGGAGTGGTTATAAGGAAGGCCAAGGTTTGGAGAAGCATTATAGATGAGTACTGCGAGATAAGAAACCTCGAGTTGAACAGCTCCATTATCGGCGGGCATGCTAAGATACAGAGGGGCGATTGATGCGGGNTCAAGTACCATCCTCACACCTTGAAAACATTCGAGATATCTTTTAATAATTAAGGTGTTCAGGAGTTTGAGTTCTGATCTGATTATTAAAAACTTTTTAATTATAATAGCAACAACATTTAAATTTTTAGAATCTAAACCCATGCGGTATGAAGAANGTAATGATCGTTGGGTGTGGGACATATATGGATAGCGGATACGGGTGTCCNGGAGAGTGGAGGTGTCTAAAGGCTGCATCTCTCGGGGAGGGGAAGTTTAACGGAGAGGCAAGCGTTATCGCTTTTGTAAAGTGTGAGTGCCCGGGAAGAACTACTCTACCCAACCTCGGAATGGCTATAAAGCTGTCGGAGATGAAGCCGGAGGCCATCTATCTGAGTTCATGCTTGGTTAACGCCATCCCGAAGTGTCCGTACAGCAGTGCTGAAGAGNTTGCAAAGTTACTGGAAGAGAGATTTGGAGTTCCCGTTGTACTCGGAACACATGAATACCACTGAGCACCCAATCTCACCAACCACTCTCAACCCTAAAAATCCNCAGAAACTTTCAAAACATCTTTTTTAACCTCTTTATAGTCGTAAGTTTTTGCATTTATATTTCCAGCCTTCACACCTTTGAGATTAAAGGGGTTGAAGCATTCTCTCTTCTTAAAATACACTACAGTATCGCATCTGAACCTCTCTCCATCAACTACAACCTCTTCTACCCTTTCTCTACCCCTAACAACCGCATACTCTCCGCTAACAACATGAGTTGAGTACTTCATTCTACCAAGCATAGAATTGAAGACCTCAAGAATTGCATCATCTCCAAAAATTAGGACCTCCCTCCCTATCCTATATCCCTTCNATATCAGCCTTATTGCATTTTCCAACGAGAATATCCCTGCAGGCCTCATACCATAGATGTTAGCAGATATGGGATTTGAATCGTAACACCCTGTGCACACAACCACCTGTTCGAATCTTCCATAGTTGCTACAATCTCTACTGTCACGATCAGTATAACAACCGCTAACCAAAACGAGGTTTTCTCTCGTTACCTTTCTTACAACCCCCTTCTCAATCCTTACAGTCTTCAAAAGCTCAAAGTACTCCTCTACATAATCGATGTAGTGCTCTCTTAGCTCTGGTAAGGAATTGAAGACGGTAATTTCCCCACCATCCCTNCCCTCGAAGACTACAACATCATAACCCTTCTCGGAGAGTATGGATGCCATCCTCACTCCAGAATAACCTCCACCAACAACAGCTATTCTTCCATCCATCCTCTCACCCATTCCCTTCTTTCCAAACTACATCGCTGTTCGAGTAGTCTTTCCTCACCCTAAGACCCATATTCACCATAAACTCCACTATCTCCGGCAAACACTTCTTGCAGGACATCGTAGCTCCAGTCAGATGCTTTATATCATCCAATGTTCTACCCCCACTCCTTAGAACGATCTCGATATCACTATCGTAAACCTCTCTACAATAACACACCAACTTACCGCTTTTCGGAAGACTTAGCCTATACCTCTTCACACTCCCTTTCCTGCTCATCTTCATCCTCTTCCCGATCATCTCAACCACGANCTTAGCTATTGCGGGTGCTGATGTCAAACCGGGAGACTGAATTCCCGCGACATTTATAAAACCCTCTTTACAATCGATGATGAAGTCCCTACCAGCTATTGATCTCACCCCCGCATAAACCTCCACAGGTTTCTTAGGNATCGTTTCAAAAGCACGAGAATGTTTTCTAATTATCGCATTAACCTCCTCCCTTGTAACACTCCTGTCCTCTTTATCCCCGGTCTCGATCAAGTTGGGACCCCATATAATATTCCCATCAATCGTGACGAGAGAGCCTCCTCCTTTGGTTCTCCTATCAGGAGGCAATGGAAGAATCGCTATCAGATGCTTGGAGAAATCTCCATCATCAAACACNACATGCGATCCTTTTCCCGGAACTATTGTGAGGTCGTGACCAACCATCTTTGCAATATCATCCGCATAAAGTCCCGCACAGTTAACAACAATCCTTGATTTAAACACTTCCTTCCGTCCGTTGTTTTCCGCCAAAATTTCGTAGGAGGTGTCATTTTTCTTTATCCCAACAACCCTTCTCTCAAACTTAAACTCCACTCCATTCTCCTCTGCAAATTTTCTTGCCATAAATGTCATCTCAATAGGGTTTACCACACCAGCAGATGGGAAAAATAACCCTCCGTTTATTTTCTTCGAAATATTTTTCTCGATGCGCTTTAATTCCTCCTTCGTCAGATACCTCACTTCAACATATCTCGAGAGATATATTCTGGCTAATTTCAAGGCTATTTTGGATAAAAGGTTGGATGACAACAATATCAAGCCAACCCGCCTAAATCTGAATCCCAACTCCTTCGCTTCTTCATCCATCATTCTGTTCCCTTCCAAACACAATTTACCCTTCAGAGAACTGAAAGGAAGTTGAAACGCATGTATGATCCCGGAACATCCCTTGGTTTGACCCACACCCTGAGTCGGTTCCTTCTCAATCACCACAACACTGAGATCGTACTTCGATAGTTCTTTCGCGATAAAACAACCTGTCACACCAGCCCCGATGATTGCAACATCGTATTCCATACTTTCAAANAGTTTAAGGGAGAAATAACCTTATCGATAATATTAAAAATAATGAAGATTAATATTGTTCATGGAGGAAGTTGGTAAAGTAACTCACTACTATTCTAAAGCAGGAGTTGCAGCAGTAGTTTTAACTAAAAAGCTTAGAAAAGGAGATAGAATAAGAATTAAAGGTCATACAACCGATTTTGAACAGATTGTTGAATCCATGGAGATAGACCATAGACCTGTTGATGAAGCTATGCCCGGAGATCATGTCGGGATCAAAGTTGTGGATAGGGTTAGAAAAAANGATGTCGTATATCTCATTTAAACCCAACATACCAGCAACCAACTTAAACCCAAATTACTCGAAACTCCACATTCGTAGCAACCCATGGATAAACTACTTTATAACCACTTCACAACCCAGAATTTCTTGTAGAATTCCCTTCAACTCAGTCATTTTCTGATGTAAATCACTCTTAAGCGATTGGATGTTGCTTTCAACACTACTTTTTTCCTTTTCAATTTCCCTCCTCAGCTTTTCCGGATCCTTTGACTTCATTATCGATTCAAGAGTTTTGATTTTTGAGTTTAAATCGTTGATTCTTTTTTTAAGATCGATCAAATTCTCATACATCTTCTCGGGCTCATCTGACGAGATATACTTCAAGCTCTCTATCGTCTCTTTCCTTTGAGAGTCTTTTATCCTTATCGATCCTTTAACCACTTCCTCCAAGGTTTTTTCTGCCATTGTCTTAATTTTCGGATTCATAATGTCCGTCATCTTGTTCAATACTATATTTTCACCGACCATATGGGCGTAAATTCTTATTGGTTTCCTCGTTATAGCCATAACTTTTTGAATCTTCGATTCAATTTTCTCACAGCCTTTTTTAGTCTTGCTTAGCTCTTCTTTTAGTGCTTTGAGCTCATTTTTATGGGAATCAGATATGTTGTCCTCCACCTCGATTTCGTTTAATTCCAGCAACCTTTTTTCTTCCTTTTCTATTTTCGACTCCATCTCCCTGATTTCTTCGGTAATGCGAAGAACTCTCCTCCATCCGTTCGTCTCTCTGTCACCCACGATGGAATTGTACTCGTTAACAAGCGAGAAGATTTTTTTCATGGCAGTATTAACTCCTTCAAGCTCTGGAGGATTTACCGCAAATAGGATTCGGTAGTTCTTACCGATAGACACTGCGAGTTTACTGGATTTTTCGGATAAGCTGTAAAAATACTCTCTTTTATCAGACGGAAGATTCCAATACGACTTCATAGCGGAGACAAAATTCTTGGCTACACNCCTCAGTCTTGGATGGAGAAACTCGATCCCGAGGGATTCAACCTCAAGAATGAAGTCGGATACCGCAGATTTTGCTTGAGGATAGTTTGAATCAATAAACTCATCTAATCTTCTCTCATTTTCATTTATTTTCTCTCTACTCAGATTTACAATGTCATCCATCGTCATCTCCATTACCTTTTTCTTCCTGAACAGTGAGAACCTCATTTTTCCTTCTCCTTTGCCCTTTCAATTGCTTTTTCAACCGCTTTCTTGTGAACCCTTGCAGCCTTATGTATCCCCCCATCAATCCCTCTCGACGCATAACAGGGAAAAATCTGGGTGAAGTAACCAGCTTTTGAGGGTGCAGAGTTCACGTCTAAACCTTTAATCTTCTCCGCCACAAAAAAGGTTGCACCACAGAAGGCGCTCCTCTTCACTTCTACATACTCTATTCTGTCATCCGAAATTTTTACTTCAAACTCTGGCATTCCAAAGTANTCAAAAAACTCTGAGTATTTCTCATCCTTCAATTTTGGGGTTGCACAGCAAATTTCCTCCCACACAACCCTAACTCCTCTTCTCTCACCCTCTTTTTTTAATTGAATGTAAGAGCCTGCTTTTGACCCTCCAGAGAGAACCACAAGACCTANGCCTTTTTCACCAGCAAGTCTTATCAACTCGAGATTTATATCGGGATGTACCGCATAAGATACTACCATATCCACATCAAAAAACTCCTCGGGAATTTGAAGAAATGTTTCTGGCTCTTCTATGAATTCCGGTAATTCAGACGGTATTTCAAACACATTTACTTCAAAATGCTCTTTCATAAGCTCCACATCTTTTTTCCTCGTTTTTCCTTTCAGTACCACACCCACCCTCATTAAACCACCATAAACTCAGTTCCGCTCAATTTTAATTGCATAAATCATCTCAAAAAAAAGCTTTTTCTTTTTCAGAATTCTGTATCTAAACCCACTCTTCNGAATAATTTCGTAGATGTCCGGGGTGTTAACAGACGAGATTATCAGAATAGCTCTCCCATCATCTCTGAGTGCTGAGTTAAGCTGTTCTAAAAACCTCTTCATAACTTCAATACCTTTCCTTCCACCATCTATTGCTCTCTCGATCCAATCTCCCTTTCTTTCAAACTCCTCCAACTCAAGATATGGTGGATTAAAGAGGATGAGGCTGAACCTTCTCTTGAAGCAAGTTAGCAAGTCCGCTCTAATGCTCTCCAAACCCTTCTCCCTCATCACTCCCACTGCAAAAGGAGAGATGTCGGATGCGATTACAATNCTGCACNTACCCTTCAGTTTCTCTGCGACATAACCGCTCCCCGAACCAACCTCCAGAACCACATCTTCCTGCCTTATTTCCTCCTCCGCAGATTCAAGCAACAGCAGAGTGTCTTCCGATACCGGGTAGATCATGAGACCACCATCAGGCTAAGAACTCCGAAAGTTTATTTGACACTTCCGCATACATCTCCGGGGCGATCTGATCTGTTCTTTTGTTAAGAATTTCAACAAAANGGGATGAAAACTCATCATATATCTCAATTTTTCCACTTATTTCCAAAAATTTTTTCAAAGATTTTTCAAACTTTTTCCTTCTCATTGAAAAAGATACCCTTAAGAGCTCATTGAAGATTTCGAGGTTCTCAACATGGAACTCCGGGTTCGGGATTAGCTTGACTATGGCTGAATCGACTTTTGGAACAGGCTTAAATGCCCATCTTGAAACAAAGCTTACTATTTTCGGACTGCAAAAAGCTCTAATCGCAACACTCAGTCTTCCGTACTTTTTTCCGGACTTTGCGATCATTCTCTCTGCAAACTCCTTTTGATACATCACGATCGCCAGATCGAATTTGTGCCTCAGAAGCTTAAAGGTTAATTCGGAGGAGATACTGTATGGTATATTCGAGACAAACTTGTTGAAATGAGGAAAATCTACTTTCAAAGCATCTCCCTCTATTATTTCAAATCTACCGTCCTCCAGCTCATCCTTGAATTTTTCTTCCAGAAGCTTAACAAACCTATTGTCTTTTTCTATCCCTACCACCTTCCCGGCGTTCCTCAATATCTCCCGTGTCAGATTGCCTGTACCGCATCCTACCTCGAGAACAGTATCGGATGTGCTCAATTCCGCTTCCTCAACTATCCTCCTCAAAACCGCTTTACTCGAGATTATGTATTGATCTTTCTTCCTTACCAGTTTCATTTTCTTTCAGTTTTCATTTCAGATCCATATCTCTCAGATTCCGGTATCCTTCTACCCCACCCGTTCCCACCGCTTACCTCCAACTAATAGGTGAAGAGCTTATACTTAGTGCCCGGGTTCTTAATCTCATAGAGAATTCTATTCAAAACAAGTTTTTCCGGATGTTGCAGTCCTTTAACCCTATCCGCAAGGTCTTTGAAGCTCGTGAAGGGTTTTTTCTTTCTTTCATCGATGATAGCCCACATCGTTTTCTTCCCAACTCCGGGGAACAGCTCGAGTTGATGGAACTTGGTGGTTATGGGTTCAGCTTTGTTAAACACCTCAACGAACCTATCCTCGTTCTCCTTTATTATGTGCTCAAGAACATAGGGCAGTTCAGATTTTGCTGCGGGAGTTAGGTCTTCGTACCTCAGCCTTTTCTTTATCTTGAAAACAACATCTCTCTCCCCCTTTCCTATGAACAGCCTGTCCATAACGAGTGGGTTCTCTCCCTTTTTTATGCTGACTTCAAGCAATGTAAAGTTCTTCTCTCCAACAACCTGAGCTAACGGCTCTCTTTTATGAATTGGTCTTTTATCATCTGGATGACCGTAAGGCATGAAATCAATTACATACGCATAATCCTCGAGCTTGGATTTGTCTATTTCCCTCCTTCTCTCAAATCTCCTCTCAAATCTCCTATCCTTTTCGTACCTATATCTCGTTTCAGGTCTTCCAGAATAATCTTGAGTTGAAGTTGCTTTATCCACATCCATGGTTCTCTCTCCTAATTTGATAGGATTAAATAGTAAAAAAACTATATAATTTTTTTCAAACTTTAATTCATCTATATTTATCCACTATTTCAAGAATTTCCTCTATTTCCTCTGGTGTTATCGAGTATCTCTCCTTGGCGAAAATAGTTCTTACCTCATCTGGAATTCTTGGTAATATATCCGCAATTTTTACCGCTATATCCTTTCTTTGGATGAATGAAAGTTCTTGAAGCTCCTCAACAAGCTGTTTTGCCTTATCCGAGGGCAATTTTGAAAAATTTGTTAAATGTCTGAGAGCCATTCTTGTGGGATATGTGATTTCAGCTCTTTCTTTTCTTTTTTTAACTATCTCTTCCATAATTTCCTTTGCTTCTGATATCGTTATATACTCAANCTCTAAAACTTCTTTAAAGGTCATACAACCCTCCTTCTAACTCTTAAGATGTTCAGGTCTCACAATGAGTGTCTTATACTTCCCACCATCTCTTACTTCAACGAGATATGCCTTGCCTCTGACTCCCACGACCTTCCCTGTTTTTCCCTGAAACCTCGGATGGGGCATTCCCTTGTGCATTGCGGATTCGATGTCCACATGCACAGTCTGTCCAATCTCAAATTCCTGCAATGTCTTTCTGATTTTAATTCCTTTCTCTCTAACCCTCTTTCTCAACTTTCTGCCCGATCTGAATCGAAAGCCATGTGATTTCCAGCCCATAATCATCCTCCTGATTTTTTGTAGGGGGAATATCAGTTTCTATATTCATTTTGAAGGGATATTTAAGATTTCCGATGTTAAGGGTTTCCACCATCTCCCCCGTGATTTGCAACGCAATTACCCGCTATTGTTCATAGCATGTTGTGAAATTTACCCGATAATTTAGTAACTCCATCAAGGGACTTTATCTGCCTCAAGGCTCGATGCAGAAAAGACTGTATGTGGCACCCGGAGGTTAAGCTGATAACGGACATCAGCNGTACAACNTCATCCCAAGGGCAACGCAGATCAGTGGAGCCTTCAAGGTGCTGAAAGATGGAGAGAACTCCAACACCATCAGAAGAGGAGAGCCCGAGATTCGAATTTGCAGTCGCTACATCGCCTTGGCATTTGTAACAGTCTGGCGAAAGAGATAATCTGTTGAAAGCTAAACAAAATTTTCTTTTTTAATTTTGGGATGACTGGAGCTTAAGCTCAGCCACATATTTTTGACAATTCTGATTTCNAACAATCCGACCAAGTTTCCAACAATTCCCATCCCACNGTATCTCAGTCATTATACCTCATCAAAGATGTCGATCACATCCAGTTTTTCTACTTTGGCTTTACACAAAAATTCTGTAAGTGATGGAGATGTCCTACCTTCATCTCCGCTGATGAGTTCTTTTATGTAAAGCCCTGAATCCGCCACTATCTCCAACACCGCAATATCGTTCTTATGCATGAGAATATCGATTTCATAAACCTTCTTTCTCCTTACAATATCCGCTCTTCTATGCTCCACCCTCGTGGGAGTTCTTTGATTTATGATTTCGTAAGACAGCTTTTCTACTGCTTTTTTTAGCTCTTCCTCAGCAATAGTCCTCTCAAACCTAACCTTGGCCCTATACTTTTTTTTGAAAGGTGTTGTTTTCAGAAATCTGACCATTTTCTCATCCGTAAATTCCAGACTCCTGACCTCTACTCTGTTTTCAGACTCCTTTTTTATCAACTCTTCGAGACTCTTTAAGTCGATACTCCTTTTCTTGGGGTAGATTATCTCGAGAACAAATGGTCTTCCTCTTCCGAGCATTCTTGCATCCACATCTTCTCTCCCCGAACCATGAAGGATTGCATTCTTGGCATCAGTAACCTTTACTGCCGGTTCTGCTATTAGCTCCTCAACCGATGAGAGGTATTTTTTACCGGCGAAATTGCACATCTCACACCCCTTTCCACCACAATAAGAGCAGAACCATCTCGTTTGAGAGATATTTCTGACCCTTTTTATGTACCTGCCTGAGATGTACAGCGAACGAATTGAGTACTCAAAATCATCTTTTTCTGGATTATACAGAACAGTCACATCCGGTTTCTCGAAATTAACTTTTTTGCCAGATATTTTTGAGATTTCGATTCCCAACAGTCTATTAAACTCGTATTTTATGCTTTTCTCTGGATAGACTGCAAAGTATTCTTCAAGAGCTTTTAGACTTCCCTCAATTCTCGTTCCCACAACAAATGTATCGAATTCATAACCAGATAGGTCTCTCAGAATCACACTCGCTAATCTGTTAATTTTCCAGAGCTTGCCCTCACAGTAAATACACTCATCTCCCCTGACAATTTTCACTTCCCCATCAATCCTTTCCGCACATTTTACACAAACTTCTGGTTTCATCGATCTATGCCCTATCGGTTACTTTTTTAACAGTATGTCTTAGCCATTAACCCGTACACTCCAACCACATATCTGACTCGGAACTTAGCCATCTTTTGCCTTTATCCNTATATCACATCTCCAAGGTAGAAAACCTCAGATGCATCTATTTCAAATGCACAAACAGGAGTGAATATCTGGAACCTCTCAAGAACCTCTGGATGTATCTCACCAAAATTACCTATGCTCCTGCCATCAACAACTATCTCCGCACACCTCCCGGGGATGTATGCTCCATCATCAGACTCCTCCGCTTCCCATTCCAGCCCAAGTTCCATCATCAGAGCTTGTACGACGCTCCTAATTTCTGCAAAATTTGCTTTAGAGTGTGTTATCACTCCAGCGGTTTTGAGTCTGTTTTTCGAATTCACAACCACATCCCCAACCTCGAAAATTTTCTGAGGCAGAGTGTGGTGCTTATTCAAAGATAAAACTTCCAACAGCGAAGGAAGAATGTGAGTTCTCACTATTCTATGCTCCTCGGTTATCGGATGCTGAAGGGGTACATAGTCAACCCATTCCTCCGCACCCCTGTTCATCATCTCGTATTGGTNCCTCTCGCTCGTTAAGGTGAAGGTTACGACTTCCAGAAATCCCAAACCCACCATAATCTCTCTGAGCATATCTCTCGTTTTGTTCCACTCGTGTGGTTTCCCCACGGTGTTTGTTGGCGGATATTCCGGAGTGATGTGTTCATAGCCATAACCAATTGCGATGTCTTCGATGATGTCCCAAGGATGCATGATGTCCGCCCTGTACGGTGGAATCACCACTTCTACCTCTCCTTCACAAAGCTCCACACCAAATCTCATCCTCTCAAGAGCTTTTCTTATATCCTCATCACTCATCCTGAACCCGAGAAGGCTGTATATCTCTTCATTCTTCAATCTCATTTTCTTAGGTGTCAGTTCAGGGGTTTTTTCAACTTTATTCGGATACACTATCTCCACAGTCTGAATCTCTCCGCCTCTATCGTGGAACATCGTCGCAATGATGTTTAAAGCCCTGTCAACATTCTCATCAAATCCCGTGACATCGATAAACAGGTCTGTTGTATTTTCCGTCACCCTNGTTTTCTCCGCATTTATTACAGGCGGGAAGCTTATAGCCTCATCCTTGGAGTCAATAATCATAGGATATCTGCTTTTCCCCTCAAGAATGAATCGATACTGTACACCTTTTGGGTGTTCATTCAGAATTTCATCTACGGTCATCTCCTTTTCAAAATCGAGGGGTACAAAAGAGAAATCTTTCCCTACCGCCGTGTATCTGAGTGGAAAATGAACCTTGCTCAAATCATGAACGCCAATCGCCATTTTTCTCCTATTTCTGCCTATCGTCCAGTGTAAATCCTCCTGAATTTGCATCAAAGACCTTATAATCTCATCACTCATTTCCAGATTCTTTACCACACATCCGACAATCCTCGGTCTCACATCCAAAACACTTTCTTCAACCTTGATCTTCCAATCACCTTCACCAAAGGAGTATTCCTTTAGCCCAGTTTCGATGTCAAGAAACCCTCTCAGTGCTCTTGCCACCCCCTCCACGCTATAAAGATCGGGGCGGTTGGGGAAGAACTCAACATCGATGTACTCTTCCTCTACCCTCTCGATATCACATCCAAGCAAAGGCAATCTTTCAAGAATCTTTTCTCTCCTCTCTCCAACCATCCTTTCCAATTCATCCCAGTAAAGTGTAATGACTGGCATTTTATCACCCGGTACTATCTTAGGGAATACGGTAGCTCCCTCAGCCAGCCAATATCTGGCTGATACAACTTCCTCAGGTCTTTCATTCCCAGTCTTAACATCGCCAATCTCCCCATTCCAAGACCCCACGCAAGTACCTTCCCCTTTATCCCGAGAGGTTCAGTAACCTCTTTCCTGAATACTCCCGCACCACCAAGTTCAACCCATCCAAGCCCTTCTACATAAACTTCGGGTTCAACACTCGGTTCGGTGTACGGGAAGTATCCGGGACGAAATCTAACATCTTCGAAACCCATTTTAAGGAAGAACTCTCTTAAAAGACCAAGAAGGTGACTGAATCCAACCTCTTTATCAAGAACCACTCCCTCTAACTGATCGAACTCCGGGAGATGGGTTGCATCTATGCTTTCCCTTCTGTAAACCCTATCAATACAAAAAGCTTTAACCGGAGGTTCGGGATTCATTGCAAGGTAGTGGATTGTTATTGCGGTTGTATGAGTTCTCATAACAAGCTTTTTAGCAGTTTCAACACTCCAACTACCACCCCACCCAGTTGAACCGGTTACCCATCCGTTCAGATGAGTTTCTCTAACTCTCTCCATGTAATCTTTTTCAATCTCAACCTTTCTGTCGAGGTAGAATGTGTCCTGCATATCCCTTGCAGGATGATCCTGCGGTTGGAATAGGGCGTCAAAGTTCCAGAATGACGACTGGACGAAGTTTCCTTTTATCTCTGTAAATCCCATCTCAAGGAAGATTTCCCTACACTCCCTTATAATCCTCTCATACGGGTGGAACTTGCTTGTAAAAATCGTTTTTGATGGAATCCTTACATCATATCTCAGGAACTCCTTCCCTTTCCACCCTCCTGTTTTCAATAGCTCTGGGGTTAGGTCTTTAATTACCTCCTTCAACTCTACTGGCTTTTTGGAAGTAATTTTGATGAAAATATCCTTATCCACNTCAAAACTAACGAGTTTTCGTTTAATTAGCTCTTCAACCTCTTTTTCATCAACAAGTTCACCTCTATCGATTCTTTCAAGAATGGTCCTCTCCTTAAACTCGTGTCTTTTTCTTAGCGAGATTACATCATCCTTAATTTCAACCAGCCCTTTCTTTCTTAACCACCCTATTGCAATACCGAACTCCTTTCCAAGTTCTTTTCTCGCAGTGTCAATGTCGATCTCCCCATCCAAAAGAAGATTATACAGTCTCTCCTCTGGTAAACCCCTCCTCAAGTATTCTTTTCCTTCCTCACTTAGGAAGAACCTCTTTTGCTCTACAGTTTCTATTTTACCCATTCCTTTCTCCTGAAGAAGGTGTATAGCCTTCAGAATAGTATCTTTTTTCATCCCGGATATTTTTGATGCAGAGTCTATGGAGTACTCTTTTCCCTCCTCGAGAGAGTTTAGCAAAGTTATTTCAATTGGAGAAAGTATCATGGAGTGCAAAACTTCAAGTGGTTATAAATTTTTTAGGGTCGCACGATGTGATCCCGGATTGATCTAGTTCTGGTGGTTTGTTCAGCTTGTTGATGCAGTTACAGGTATTATATTCTCCTCCCAATCCCTATCTTTTCAACGCTGTAACAACACCGTGACATCTGCATGCGGTACCTACGAGTAACCTGTCCTTTCCTTCAGCCCATTTCATCAACAGGTCTATCTCCTCCCCTTTTAAAGCACCAATTCCCGGCTTAAGTTGGTGACTTCTGACAACAAAACCATCTCTCACCGCAAATTCAAGTAATCTGTACATCGGGGTGGGTTTTTTTATTCCCGTAACCGGACACACATCCGGAGCGCTGCAGTACGGCTGGCACTCCTCATCCCTGTTGTATGTCACCACAACACTTCCCCTTCCAGAGCTTACTATAACCCTCGGTGGCAAGCCCGAAAGCAGAAAATCCACCCCCTCGTTCCAAACCCTATACCTGTGCTTTTCCTGAACTAGGGATGCGGAAAGATGGATGGGTGCGGTCGGAAAAACAAGCTCAGGTTTCAACTTTTCATAGATCTTCAACGCCTCGTAAACACCACCCTCAATAAAGTAGCCTTCCCCATGATCGATTTCCTCAAGTTGGGAGAGCCTTACTTTGGGAAGATCGTACTTCTTCCTCACATGACAACTTGAATCTACATCCACCACAACAAATGGCTTCTTCTTGGATTTAAGATACTCCACAGCCTCAATACCATACTTCCCTCCCCCGAATACCAAACTTACCATACTCACACCTCGTTCAGCATCGAATTGTTCTCACCCTTTTTCGGGACTTTTCCATCTCTTATCGGCTTGTAGTTTCGATATACAGCAGGAAAACCAATAACCCTATACTTTCTATCAAAGTATGCATTGCAAACTATCCCTTTCCTCTCAGACATCTTGCTTGCAGTTTTTATGTCCGATACAACCCCGAAAGGAATGTTATTTTCCCTGAAAATTCTAAATATCTCCTCATTCGAGTGTTTCTCAACCCAATCAGATATAATTTTCTTCAGCTCATTATACATACTCAGCCTCTGTTCATAGCTTATGTTCGAGAACTCCTCCATTCCGATTGTCCTACACAAATTGCTCCAGAAATGAGGTTCATCGAGCATGCCCAAACTTATATAACCGTCCTTTGTTTTGTAGATCTCATACCCGGGATTGGATACAAAATCACTCAGATACTGAGACCTGTTCAGGTATTCAGCAGAATGAAGTGGAACTGATGAGATGGCTGAATCAAACATGCTCAGATCAATATATTCTCCCTCACCCGTCTTTTCTCTCTTTATAAGAGCCATCAAAATGGATACCACTGCATAAAGTGCCGAAGAAAAGTCTGCAAGTTGAACATTTGGATCTGCGGGTTTATTAAACTTTAAACCGGTGATCGAGCATATTCCTACCATGGAAAGAATGTTGATATCGTGAGCGGGTATATCTCTAAGCTCCGACTCCTGTCCAAAGCCGGATATGGAGCAGTAGATTATGCTCTTGTTCACTTCCCTGAGACTGTCGTAATCTATACCAAGCTTCTTAGCAACACCGGGTCGAAAGCCTTCCACGATAATGTCCGAACTCTTAACCAACCTCATGAATTTGTCGTAATCTTCTTTCCTCTTCAAATTCAAGGTTATACTTTTCTTATTTCTGTTCATGGTGGAGAAAAGAGCACTATTGTACCGCATAGCATCCCCCATCTCCGATTCTATTTTTATTACCTCCGCACCATGTTCAGCGAGTATCTGACAGCAAAAAGGTGCAGGATAGAATTGTGCAACCTCAAGAACCCTAATTCCACTGAGCATAATCCTAATAGAAAACTAAAATATTAAAACTTGCGGAATTTTTCAATCATTCCAGCCCGATATTTCAACCATCAACCGTAGCTCTGAACCGTTTATTACTTCCGAATTTGTTGTTGAAGGGGTTAGGTTGAAGATGATGCCTGAGGAGACCTAAAACTTAATACAAAACACAGCACTACGCCAAAGTAAAATTTAACACAGAAAAATTTAACATAAATCCACACACTCAGTCACCTCTACATTTCCAACACTCCGCACACACCAATTCGCTACTCATAAAA
>MTMT01000058.1 GCA_002010195.1 Archaeoglobus sp. JdFR-32 | reverse complement strand
GTAACTCATGGAGGGTAACTCATGGAGGGTAACTCACACTCAAAATCACTCGGATGGTATGTACACTACCTCTATGTTCGCGGATCTCAGATACTCGAGCCCCCTTTCATCGGGGTACTCTTTGCCGTAAATTACTTTTTTTATTTTGGCGTTGATAATCATTTTTGCACACATTATGCATGGCTGATGGGTTGTGTAGAGAACCGCCCCCTCAATGCTTACACCGTGTACCGCAGCTTGGATTATCGCATTTTGTTCTGCGTGCACAGCTCTGCAAAGCTCATGTCTTTCTCCAGAAGCTATGTTCAGCTCCTCCCTTAAACAGCCTATGTCGAGGCAGTGCTCAAGCCCGGTAGGGGCACCATTGTAGCCTGTAGATAGAATTCTCTTGTCTTTTACTATGACAGCCCCGACATTCTGCCTCAGGCATGTCGATCTCTTCGCAACGACTTTGGCGATCTCCATGAAGTAGGTGTCTATGTCTGGTCTCTCCGTTGTTTTTGCTTTTTCTGGCTTGGTCTGTGCTTTTTTTGCCGATCCTTTGACACCTTCCTTATCACCTGCTCCTCCTCTACTTTCGATGTTGATCTTGGAAGAACCCGCCTTGTCCAACACAACCAAGCTTAATATTGTTGGCTTTAAAATTTTTGTGTATGAAGTCTGTGTTTTTTAGGTTTCTACGACAGCTGTAAATCTCTACAGGCAACTCTTGTTCTGAACATTGCAAACATCAAAATAATTTCCCCCATAATATAATAAGCCAGAAAATTAGAGCATAGAAAATTAAAAATATCGTGCGATATAGACTATCTCAATTATTTTTAAGGGTGATGAAATGGCAAAAAGAGCAAAACTCATAAATGACATTGTGGAACTCGTTCCCATTCTTCAAATATTCTCAACAAAAACATACCGGAGAGTTTACGAATCCTTACTTGAGAAGTGGATGACAATGAAGGAGCTTGAAGAGGAATTCGGTGATGGGGTGGAGGAGGCACTGAAAATCCTCAAACACGCTGGCATGCTGGAGATAAAATGGAGGATGCCACAAAACCCGGGTGGAACTCCCGAGAAGGAGTACCATGTTAGCTACACCCACCTCAGTGCAAACTTCTTTGCATCTCTCAAAGATTTGAATAAAATTTTGAAGGTGATATTCCTGCCTGATGATGAAATAGAGAGTATAGTCTCGCGAATCATAGAGGAGATAAATGTCGGAAGGATGTCGGTGCCACATATCAGCAGAAGCCTTGACATGGATCCNCTTATAATAAGAGCGACCGCGAAGAGGTCATTGAAATTGAATGTTAAGGGACAATTGATCGAGCTTGCAAAAGATCAAGAGATCTGATTCTGTTTTTGTAGAGATGGAAGAAAAATGGGATGGAGAAGGAGGAAGGGAGGGAGAGGGAGTATCCAAACCTATACTTAGGAAATTTAGAACAATTAGGGAGCTCTTGAACTATTTTTTGTGGACAAATAAGGATTTAAGGAAACTCCGAGTTTACTATATCGACAGACCTAAGGGCATCTCAGAGTTCAGCGGAGAGGAAATCGAGGATGTGGGGTACAAGTTCGTTTATTTGAAGAGCGGAACACCCATCCCCACACACAGAATTTTAAAGGTTAAGTATGAGGATGTCGTATGGTGGAGTAAGGTTCACAGGAAATGATCTCGAGTAAATTCTCCGAGAGGGATTGAATGCTTGAATTGATAAATGGGTATTTCAGGGCGGACGGGGTGGAGATACTAAAAGGTGTGAATTTCCAAGTAGAGAGNGGCAGAATCTCCCTGCTATTTGGACCAAACGGCAGTGGAAAAAGTACTGTTTTTAAAGCATTAATCGGAATTATAAAAGCGGGAAGGGTTGTTTTGGATGGAGAAGACATAAGCATCCTACCACCACACAGGAGGTTTGAAAAGGGAGTGGTACTATCTCCAGAAAGAATGAGAATTGCAAGGAATCTAACGGTAGAGGAGAATTTGTTAATATCTTGCGATGATGTTGACATCGTTTACGAAAAATTCCCCGTCTTGAGGAGGCTAAGGAGGGAAAAAGCCAAAAACCTAAGTGGTGGTGAGAGACAACTTGTGGTTTTCGGAAGAGCCATTGGAGCAATCACCGGTGGGAGAAGGTACCTGCTACTTGATGAGCCGTTTCAAGGTGTCCATCCAACCCATTCCGATACGATGCTTAAGGTGTTTGAGGAACTAAAAGAGGATGGCAAGGGAATAGCTATAATATCGCATGAGAGGGTTGAGGATCTGTTAAAGGTTTCCGATAGTATGGACATTATGCTCGCAGGAAGGATTGTGCATCATTCTGAGATCGAAGATCACACCAAATCGATAAGGAAGTTGGAGGAGTTCATGCTGATATGATTGTACTTCGCTGATATGGTTGTGTGATGCGGGGTGTGAGAATAGTTGATTCGAGAATTATGGTGGGACACCCATATCCATGATCCAAGTTTACAACCTGTGCTTACCATCTCATTCATCCGAAAAAGTGGTCTAAAGTGAGATCTCTGCGTTTGCCTTTGCTTTTTATCCTTTTGACATCCTCCTTATCCTCATCCCCTTTCTCTGTCTCACTCTCTCTCTTCACATCCTCAGATGATCCAAATCCGAGTCCGGTTCCATCTTCAACAGCATCCTCAAATCCGGAGAGAAAACTCTCGTCAACCTTGATAAGGTTATGCTCCTCGATGTATTTCGATATTGCCAATGCTCTCTCTTCATCCCCGGTGAGAAATTCGACATCCTCCTCATCGAATTCGTAGAATGCACAAATTTTTGAAGCTCTCTCCACATCCAATACGGACAGGAGTAGCTTGATGAGGAAGAACATCTCATTATATGCTTTTTTCGAAGAAAGATGAGAATTTTTTCCGATTTTTGATAGAATTTTTCTTACTTTTTCTCTTTTTTTTCTTGTTTGTAAGAGTTTTTGCCAAATCATGGGTCTTTTATANCTCGTGAAGCCAGCTTTTTTCTCCCTCTTAGCCTGTTGGATGCCGGTGGTCATCAAGTATCCCGAGTATTTCCACAGTCTGTAGTACTGCCTTCTTCTAACTCTACCGAGGAACATGTCCGCTCTTGAGAGTATTAAAGTGGATCTAAGCAAGTCCTCTCCCGAGTATTCTAAAGGCAAGTTCTCGCTGACCCACCATATTATATCCTCTGGCGACTCGTTCAGAAGCATGGAAAGGTTGTAAACCTCCGGATCGTCACTCTTGAAGATTTTCTGCAGGATTTTGAATATATCTGTTTCCTGAGTTCTTGTTGATACCGCTACATCTTCTTCGGATATCGAGTCTTTTCCCTCCGCAATAGCTTGGAGGTCGTTTATAGCACCCCTTAAGTCTCCACCGCTGTTTTTTGCGATGNTTGTCAGCACGGATTTATCAGCTCTTATCCCCTCTTCTTTGCATATTCTCAGGAGAACCTTTACGATTGAGCGATAGTCCAGTCTCCTGTAGTTTACGATCTCGCATGCATTTCTTANGTCTCTTGATAGGGCGTAAAGGTCGTTTGCTATGAGGATTAAGGGCTGAGGAGGCCTCTTTTTTATTATTCTCAGTAGGGCAATCTCTCCACCGCTGTCCTCCTTTTTGTGTATGTTGTCCACCTCATCAAGGATTATCACNTTCTTTCTTCCCTGGGAAGAGCTCAAAAACTCTCCTTCATCGCTTATGGTCTCGCTAAATGCCCCTTCTCCAACGATTCTGTTTATTATCTGCCAACTTCTCTGGTCGCTTGCATTGAGCTCCACCGTAGACCATTCGTAGGATTTAGCAAGAGCAAGAGCGGTGCTTGTTTTACCAGTTCCCGGCGGTCCTGCGAGGAGAAGAGGTTTTCTGTGTTCTTTCCATGTTTCCGCCCATTTTTTGATCTTTTCGATTATTTTGTCACTTGCAACGACATCTTCCAGCTTGGAAGGTCTGTATTTCTCAACCCACAGCATTTTATGGAACTTAGATGAGTGGGTATATTATTTTATTGCAGTGACGAGTATGTTGGTGGAGAGGGCTTTTAGGTTTAGCGTGTTCGAACTGAACACCCGAACTGAACATCCGAGACAAAAATGCTTGACATAGCTTCAACCCTAATACCATCACAATAGTTTTTAAACCATTCGTGGACTTTGATTCAATGGATTGCAAGGTNTACATTGAAACCTACGGTTGCACAAGCAATCAGGCGGACACGGACATAATGAGGGGTATCATCAAGAGGCAATTTCAGCTTGTAGATAGCTGTGAGGAGAGCGATGTAGTGGTGCTGAATTCTTGTGGGGTCATAGAGCATACAGAGAGGAAGATCATCAGGAGGATTGTGGAGCTAAAAAGGAAAGGCAAGAAAATTGTTCTCGCGGGATGCCTGCCGAGAATATCANGTAAGATTAACGGGAGTATGGTTGACTCAATCATCGCTCCGGAAAATCTTGTGGATGTAGGGAGAGCAATCAAGAAGGTGCTGAACAACGAGAGATACATCAATGTTGAGCGAAAGAAAGTGGACAAATCCGAACTCGTTTGCCTTAAGGAGAGGTTGAAGGAAAATGTCATAGCAATAGTGTCCATCTCTGAGGGATGTCTCGGTGCATGCTCCTACTGTGCGACGAGATTTGCGAGAGGAAGGTTGTACAGCTTTAAGCTTGAAAACATCGTTGAGGAGGTTAAAAGTGCGGTAAGAAGTGGATANAAAGAAATACAACTGACATCTCAGGATACAGCGGTTTACGGTGTTGATAGAGGAGATTATAATCTTGCGGATTTGTTAAACAGAATATCTGAGATAGAAGGGGATTTCAGGATTAGAGTTGGGATGATGAACCCGAATTACGCTATGGAGTTTCTTGATGAGCTTGTTGACGCCTTCAGGAGTGAGAAGATATTCAAGTTTCTGCATCTACCGGTTCAGAGCGGAGATAATAAGATCCTCGAAAGAATGAACAGGAACTATACTGTGGAAGATTTTTTGGAGATCGTATCTGCTTTTAGGAAGGAATTCAATGATATTACACTCTCCACGGACATAATCGTTGGCTTCCCGGGAGAAAGCGAGGAGGAATTCTATGAGAGCTACAAGTTGATCGAAAAGGTAAAGCCGGACATCGTAAACATCACACGATACTCTCCCAGAAATCGCACTCCCGCATCGAAGTGGAAGGACATGCCGGACTGGATAAAGAAGGAGAGGAGCAGAATTCTGACAGAGCTAACGAAGAAGATAGGGGAGGAAAACAACTCAAAGCACCTTGGCAAGAAGTACAGGGTTTTGGTAACAAAAGAAGGAAAATTTGGTACGTTCTTGTCGAGAACAAATTCTTATAGACCAGTAATTCTCGATTTTGGCACCTTAGGTGAGTTTTACGATGTAAAAATAACTGGCTTCTCGTTTAATTATTTGCGAGGAGAGAACACCTGATGGGAAGTTGGGCACCGAATCTTTTAACCTTGTCCTCGTATGTTACGAGAGAATTGGCGGAATACCTCGTGAAGAAAGGANCAAGGCTGGTAGGGATAGATACAATAAATATCGACAATCTCTCCGACCTATCCCGCCCACTCATACGATCTTGTTGAAGAACAAGGTCCCCATAGTGGAGAATCTGTGCAATCTGCACATCTCCGAAAGGAAGAGATTCAGGTTCTTTGCGATACCTTTGAAGGTGAGAGCATCGGCAATTCCTGTGAGGACTTTTGCGGAGATTGCGGAGTAGCGAACATGAATCCGCAAGACTATTACAGAGCAATCCGTGAACAACCATCGAAAAATATATCTTTGACTATCTTTAATGATTAATCGATGAAATACAATTATAAGCATAGGTGGTTGATTTTTGGAATTCTGTCAGCAATTTATTTCTTCGTTTACTTTCACAGAACATCCTCCGCGGTTATAGCCAAGGAATTGATGGCGGAGTTTGCTGTTGGAGCGGTTGCGATAGGCTTAATGTCATCCCTCTATTTCTATCCGTATGCGGTCATGCAGATCCCAGTGGGTATGCTATCTGACACCCTCGGAACAAGGAGAACCGCAACCTTTTTCACATTCATCGCATTCATCGGTGCGGTACTTTTTGGGTTGGCAAGCAACTTCTCCATCGCTCTTTTAGCGAGACTACTTATGGGGATCGGCGTATCTGGGGTGTACATTCCGACTCTCAAGATACTCTCTCAATGGTTCAGAAAGGATGAGTTTGCGAGTCTTACTGGGGTGCTACTATCCGTTGGAAATTTTGGCGCGATATCCTCCGCATATCCCCTTGCGATAATGGTGATAGTATTTGGATGGAGGAACTCCTTCGTTGTAATTGGGGCGATTACGCTAATCCTTGCGATATTGTGCTGGACTTTTGTCAGAGACTCTCCCGCTTCGGTAGGGTTAAGTCCGGTAGCGATTGCAGAAGAGGGCGAAGTAGATATCTTCGATGGTGTTAAGACTGTTCTGAAAAATAAATACTTCTGGCCTCTTGCAATATGGTTCTTCTTCGAGTACGGCACTTTGATGGGGTTTCANGGATTGTGGGGTGGACCGTATCTCATGGAAGTGTACGGACTCTCGAAAGCGAACGCGGGAGCAATCTTGATGACCGTAGGCATAGGTGCTATGGTTGGGAGCCCATCCATAGGTGTAATCTCAGACAGAGTTCTGAAGAGAAGGAAGAGAACTCTGGTACTCTTTACATTCGTGTATTTTTTGGTGTGGCTACCCTTCGTTCTATCAACATCTTCTTTATCGATCCTTCTACTCTACGCACTGGCATTTCTGATGGGTTTTTCGGGGAGTGTCTTGATAATAACCTTNACGATGACGAAGGAAATGTTCCCACTGAAAATAACGGGCATTGCGACGAGTATGGTTAACATATTCCCCTTCATAGGGGGTGCGGTTTTTCAGGTTGTTATGGGGTATATGATGGATCTCGTTGGCAGGGTGAACGGAGCGTATCCGGTTGAAGCGTACTCCCTCGCGTTTAAGTTCTGCTTGGTAGCCATAGCTGTCTCGATGGTTTGCAGTCTCGTCACGAAGGAAACTTTCGAGGGCATATAGTTCAGTTGAGTTCATGCTTGGTCGTGAGTCGTAGGATANCTTTAGGTTGTAGGATACTTTTATGAACTTCTAAAACGAACATTCAGTATGGTTAAGGGCAATGAGATTGACAGCGAAGTCGAGAGTGAAGGGAGGGTAAAGGATGAAAAGAATGAGGGAGGGATTAATGGGAGAATCAAGCCGTATGTTAGTGCAAATGAGGTAAAGAAGAAGGTTATAGAGTATTTAATCACTGAGAAGGGGTATTTGAGGGAGGATTTGACAGAGGATGTGGTCGTTGAAGTTGACTCGATCCCTATCGTTATTGATGTGCTCGTGAGTGTGGGTGGGAGGAATAGGATATTGCTCATGTGCGAATCTCCGAGCGAGAACTTGTCCCTCACCTCCAGGTTGTCCTCTCTTGTATCGAAGATACTCGACGATCCCCCTCCAATAGCGGTCGCAACCAACTACGATGATGCTGAGATAGTAGAGATTGCAACAGGGAGGATGAGTTTCGGGATTGAGAAGATTCCGGATAGGGATGTGGTGGGAAATCTGGAATCTCCAAAAATCTCGGATAGAGATGATAAGATTGAGAAGATAAAGGGTTTAATCAAAGGCTTGCAATCGATTAAGGCGTGTAAGTGTGGTATTTTGAGATTTTAGGTTTGGAAGTAGTTAATGTGGAATGCATCTTATGTCTCAAGGGGATGTGATATCTCTGGTGATAAAATGCAGGATGAGAANGTGGAGGTATTATATCTCTTGATAACCGAGTTGGAGGAAATTGNTTGCTTTGAAATTAAAACAAATAAACAAGAAAGAAGAGAAATTGCCAAATTGTTAATTGAAATTATAGAGAAAAACTCAGAAGATGAATTGCTGAGTAAAATGTCTGGAAGGTGGACATAAAATGAAAAAGACAGATTTTTATGATGCTACATGGGAGAGGTTGGTTGCTTTGAAATCCTATAAGCTGATCTCGATAAGAAATAATACTTTTAAACTTACAAGAAGAGGTGTAGAATTCCTCAAGCACGAAGATAAAGAATATTATCTGGGAAAAATTTTGTTAATGGACAAATATAAAAGAACATTGCTATGTGGTTATTGAATTGAAGAGAGATCGGACACCATCTCGAGCTCTGATGCAACTACTGGATTATATGAACCAGATTATGGAAGAGTTTAAAACAGAATGTGTAAGAGGAATTTTAATTTGCGAAAATCTTGATAGAAGAACTAAATCTGCTTTAAAAGTAATTAAGAACAAATTAAAGAATCCAAAGGATATATCTATACTCGAATACAATTTAAAGATGGAAATTAACGAGATGTAGTTCGTTTATGATGTCCTAACAGCTTTTCTAACAGCTTTTTAAAATGGAATAGCAATAAAAATAGGTAATTTTAGTAAATCGTTCTCGGATTTACCTCTCCAACGAGGTTCTTCTTCACGAGTTCCTTTGCGGATTCAAGCGAGTAGTTCCCGAGAAGCCACATAACCTTGATCAGAGCAACCTCTGGAAGCATGTCCTCTCCCTCGATAACTCCTGCATTCAGCAAGTCTCTGCCCGTGTCGTAAACTCTGTCACACACCCTCCCCCATAGACACTGAGAGGTCATCACGATAAGGGAGTCGTCGGAGATCTTCTTGATCGTATCCACCCAATCCGTTGAAACATGGCCCAATCCCGTTCCCTCCAGTACGAACCCTCTGTAGCCTTCTCCGTAGTAATACTCAAGTACATCTGGTTTTAGTCCTGGGAAGAACTTTATCAGAACACATCTTTCCTCGATTCCATCCCTCAGCTTGAGTTCTCTTTCTCCTCTCATCACTCTCTCGGTTAGCCACTCTATCTCCCCCGACGGGTAGTAAACTTTCCCGAGGGGAGACTGATTCACCGACTGAAATGCGTCCCTCCTTGAGGTATGGTTTTTCCTGACTTTGACAGCTCTGTGGATATAGCAGAAGTCATCGCTTGTTGTACCGTGCATAACTACAACAACCTCTCCCAAGTCGGATATTGCGGTTTGAGCGGAGCAGATCAAGTTCATAGTCGCATCGCTTGATGGTCTATCTGAACTCCTCTGGGAGCCCACAAAGACAATTGGTACGGGGGTTGAAACCATGAAGGAGATTGCGGAGGATGTATAGGCCATCGTATCCGTGCCGTGGGTTACGATAACTCCCTCAAAACCCCTCTTTATACTTGAATAGATCTCGTTTGCAAGTTTAACCCAGTATTCAGGTTTCATGTTCTCGGATAGGATGTTGAATAGGAGTGTGGAGTCAACATTGCAGACATCCTTCAGTTCTGGAACCTCGCTTAGAATCTCCTCGGAAGAGAACTGACTCGTCACCGCACCGGTTCTGTAGTCAACCTTACTTGCAATCGTACCTCCGGTGGAGATTATCCTCACATCTTTTAATCCCGCCCTCTTTTTCGGTTTTTCAAGCTTTGCAACATCTCTTTTTTCATCAATAACCTCGATAACCTCGTAATCTTTTAGCCCTATGTTGTATCCGCTATCGAGCTTGAGTATAAGCGTGGCAGATCTTGAGGGCATTACAACTCCCTCAAATATCTTGCCTTTGGATTTAACCTTTACCCTCTTACCCTCCATCAGATACCCTCCGTTTTCAAAATTTTTTCTACCTCGGAATAAAGATTTTCAAGAGACTTGGATATTTTATCAACCTTGGTCTCCACCAACTCGAGATCCTTCTGAACTGCAGTCTTTCTGCTGTTAAGCATTCTTAGAACCTCTAATTTCGATGGGGAACCGGGATTTTTTCTCCGTTCTAAAGCCAGTTCAGGATTGATAACACCCTCAATATCTTTCTCATCGATTTCACAGATCTTCTCAAGGTATTTCTTCTCAATCTTACTGTCTTTACAAACTTCTTTTGCGGATTCAAGTAGGGATTTGAGCAAGAGATCGAGTGAGACCTCGTTTGAAGTTTTGGTTAAATTCCTTCCTTGTATTGCATCGCTTTTCATTGCTGTCAATCCGACTATCTTATGGGCTATTCTAAAGGGGATTCCCGTTTTCTGAACGAGCATATCTGCAATCTCTGTAGCGAGCGTGAACCCTTTAACTGCCTTCTCCTTCAAAACATCCTTGTTAATCTTGATTTTTGATAGCATGGATGCCATAATGCTCGTCGCCATCTCTGCACTTTCAAGGCTGAAATACAGCAATGGGTTAATCTCCTGAAAATCCCTGTTGTATGCAAACGGCATGGCTTTGTAGATCATCATAGCAGATGCAAGGTTTCCGCAGACTCTCCCAGCTCTCGCTCTGATTAGCTCGGCAATATCCGGGTTTTTCTTCTGGGGCATTATGCTCGAGGAGGATGAGAACTCATCCGGAAGTTCAATGAAATTAAACTCTGAGCTCCAGAGGATTATTTCCTCCGCTATTCTGCTCAATGATAGGAGAATTGATGAAGATACGAATATCGACTCTATAGCAAAGTCTCTTGATGATACAGCGTCCATCGAATTCTCGACCAAGTTGTTGAAACCGAGAAGTCTTGAAGTGTATTCCCTGTTGACATTGAAGGATGTGGATGCAAAGGCTGATGAGCCGAGAGGAGAAAGATTCACTCTTTTAAAGGCTGAAAGTGCCCTATCAAAGTCCCTCTTCAGCATGTCGTGATATGCGAGAAAGTGATGTGACATCCTCGTTGGCTGTGCATACTGGAGGTGTGTAAAGCCCGGCGAGATGACATCAATGCTATCCTCTGCAATTTCCAGTATCACCGCTCTCAGGCTGATTAGGGACTCCATTATGGAAAGAAGCTTATCCCTTGCGTACAGCCTAAGACATGTAGCAACCTCATCGTTCCTCGATCTTCCGGTGTGCATTTTTGCTCCGTGGGGCGTGATCTTAGTCAGCTTAGCCTCTATGGCTTCGTGCACATCCTCATAACCAGCAGGTATTTTCTCGTATCCGTCGTCTCTAATCCTCATCAGAGCCTCGATTATCTCCTTGGTCTCGATCAGACTCAGATAACCGCTCCTGTGAAGGCTCAAGACATGAGCGAGATCAACCAGAATGTCGTAGTAGAATATTTTCTCATCATCCTTTATTGAGCTTGAAAAGATGAGAGCGAGCTTATCCATGGGTTTCCTTAATCTACTTCTGACAATACCTTCATTTTTACTCTCTTCCATTGTATCACCTATTTTTCCATAGAAGGTTATCAGAGGTTATCGATTATAAAATTTTGGCTTGTTTAGGGTTCAGTCCTACTCCCTCTTTGTTCGATTGGTCTGATTGGTGTAGATTGGTTTTGATTGAGAGGGGAACCGTTCCATTCTGCAATCATAGCCATGTGGAATCTTATACCTCCTTCAGAATCCCGTCCTCTAGGTGGTATATTCTGTCTGTAATTCCCCGCAGGATTCTGCTTCTGTGGGATGTTACAATCATTGAAACCCCTCTCTCCTTCAGCATTCTGATCTTGCCTCTTATCTTCTTTGCGTTCTCAGTGTCCAAGGATGCAAACGGCTCATCGAGGAGGAGATAGGTTGGATCGACCGCAACACTTCTGCAGATTTCCAGTAGCTTTTTCTCCCCCTGAGACAGATTTTTTGCTTTTCTTTCGGCAATCTCGTCAATCTCAAAAACTTCAAGTAGCTCCTCCGTTTTTTTGAGTGCGGTCTTAAAATCTCTCAATCTTCGAGTTTTTGCTATCAGTATGTTCTCAAGGACTGTAAGCTCCTCAAAAGGTCTGGGAATTTGAAAGGTGAAAGATATCCCCAATTCAACTCTCTTCTCAACAGAGAGTCCGGTTATGTCGGATCCGTTGAGTAAGATGATGCCCTTGGATGGCTTTAGAAACCCAGAGACTATCTTGAGCAGGGTTGATTTCCCGCTACCATTTGAGCCATAGATGCCTATGCTCTCTCCCCTCTCAATTCTGAGGTTCAGATCTTTTAGAATCTCAAGATGGTTGAATGATGCTGAGATCATCTTTACTTCGAGCACACCTTTTTTCGGAAAGCTAACTCCTGCACTCGATATGTCTGTGCTCTCACCTTCCGCATTCAAGCCCGTGCTATCACTCCTCATGTTCTCCAAAAATTCTAAGCTGTCCTTCTCAACCATCAGAGATCCTCCATCTCAGAATCGCACTGCTAACTCTGAAATTCGCGAGCTTTGGAGACAAAATCAAAATGATGGCGTATAGGAGGAGGTACGAGTTTGGAAGTGCGGAGTTCATGTAGTCTGAAAGAGCCACTAATAGGAAACTTGCGAGTATAATCCTCGGAATTGAGTTTCTCGACAGGATGGAGACTATGAACGGGAAGATTGAGATGTGGATTGAGAACATCTCCGGGCTTGTGTGGGAGAACAGCAGTGCGTACAGAATCCCAGATAGGGAGGCAATACAACTCGTGATAAGGGTTATGAGTAGTTTCAGCCTCTCAACTTTGATGCCCACACTCCTCGCGGATTTCTCATCATCTCTGAATGCTTTAAACGGCAAACTCATGTGGCTGAACGAGAACATCGCCAGCACGATTGAAATACTGGAGAGGAAAACGAATGATGTGGTGTAGAGGCTTAGGATGGATGTCGAGGACAGAGAAAAACCCTCCTCTCCCCCGTAGATGAACCCGTCCACCTTGACCACAACTGAGTGGGAAACTATCCACAGCAGTATGCAGGAAATGAATGTTATGAAAACGAAGGAGACTCTGTCTATCCTGTACAGAAGGTAGAAAAATAGAGTGGTGCATGCGGTTGAAATCATCCAGCCAAAGATCAATGAGACCCATAGGTTACTCATAAGGTATGTGATTGATGTGATGTATGCGGATAAACCGAACGGTATTGCTATCCCGAGGTTTACTCTTCCTCCGAACTCATCCATGAAGAACCAAGAAAGAGATAGGATGGAGTATATCATCGAAAGGATAAAAATCCAGTTCAGAAAGTAGTTGTTGGTGAATGGAATCAAGAACATCACTGAAAAAATGATAAAAAGCTGAGTAAGCATTGTATTCCTGTTCTTCTTGTTTTTTTCCATGTATCTATCTGCTATTGACATTAAAACCACCTATCCTTTCCCCTCGAACCCATCATCAGATCACCAGATACATTACTGTTGAGTAGATGAAGGTTATGAGGACAACTGTAACGAAATGGGAGAAGCCTGTGAGTCTGAACAGCGATGTGAATCCAGATATTAAGATGCTGGTAACCAATGGGTTCCAACCTATGGTTGGCGATATGGCGTATGATGATGAGGTTATGAAGCCGAGTGTGGAGAGTACCGCGAATGTAGAGATGACAGCATAGAAGGCAAACCTCTCCGTGTTCACACCGTATATCTCTGCGAGAAATCTATCATCCTCCGTGAACTTCATCTTTATCCCCACTGACGACTTATACAGAATTGCGAGAATCAGCAGAATTGATAGAAGAAGTATAGCGGAGAGAATTTCTCTGATCTCTGGTGTGAACGGAGATTGCGAGATTATGAGGTAGTACCCCGTTGGATGAGTTATTCTCAAAACCTCCTCAAGTGCAATGCTGTATCCGAGACTTATTATTGTCGCCTGTAGTAAGTTCTTTCCCAGCTTAATCACTACTGCAAAAAGAACAACACCCAAACATGCTGAGAGCAGAAATGTCACGATGTATCCAATCAGAATGTTTATGTTGTTGGAGAGGGTGTAGTATGCGAGATACGCTCCGAAGGTGTACGCTGAAGCGTGTGCGAGGTTCAAGAATTTCGAGATTCTGAAATTGAGGCTGACCGAGATGCTGAATATCGACAAAAAAATGGAGGAATAGATAAGGTAAGCAATGGGAGTTGCAATCATGTCTGTTGCCACACTATGTCGCTTTCCTTAGCGGATTCTGGATAGAGTACAATGATTTTGCCAACCCATTCCGCGATTTTTCCTTTGAGTTCCTCGCTACCCCACATGGCTTGATGGGCTGAGTTGAACTTGTAAATTCCACAAGCCCCCTCAAATTCTCCCTGTTCGAGCTCTTTAATCAAGTTATCTGTTGATTTGCCTGATTTCTCAACCGCTTGGGCAAGTATGAGCACCGCGTCGTATGTCAGAACACCAGCATAGTTGTTTGCATTCTCACCGTACTCCTTTCTGTAGTCTGAGAAGTACTTCTCCGTAAACTCGGTAGTTCTTATGTTTTCAAGACTTGCAGACTGAAATGCGGTGTAGTTTGCAATCTCTCCGAGGGATTGGAGGGTTTGAGGTAGGGCGAGAACTCCACCCACGGAGTATATTATTCCTCTACCACCGTTCTGTCTGTATTCTTTGAGGTAGGACACCGCTAAGGGTCCGGGATCTCCGAGTATCAGCACATCTCTGTTTCCTACTTTTTCAACCGCCTCTATTGCCTTGTTTGACACATCTTTTGGGTCTGCAGAGGGATTGTAGAATGACACCTCCTTTGGCTCAGTTCCGGTTTTCCTCTTTATGACCTCGAGCATTCCCTGATTGAATGTGGAGAGCGGTTGGTACCCTTGGAAGTAGTATCCATCGGCATTTGACATTTTGAGGAATATACCAGCCAGTTCTCCCCAGTAGGTGGTGTTATATGCGTTTCTGAAAACGTATCTGTTACCCTCTAAGACCATCTTCTCTATCCTCTCCGTTGACGCAACCGTGGCGATATACAGCTTTGAGGTCTGATTTGCGGTCTCACCTGCGGATATTGCCTGAGTGCTTGAGTAGGCACCTATAACAACATCTACACCTTTATTTACGAGTTCGAGAAATGCAGATTTTGTTTTTTCTGCAGAATCTCCACAATCAGCGAATTCGAGTTCTATGTCCACATTGTATTTTTCCTCTGCATGTTTCTCCGCTAATTTAACAGCGTTTTCCATGAAAATCCCTGCGGACTGAAATCTGCCAGTCTTCGGAGTTAGCACTCCGATTTTCAGCTTCTCTCTTTTCTCACTCGGAGTTTTGGGAGTAACGGTTTTGGTTGGCTCAGAGGGAACTTTCTCCTCAACACATCCAGCAGATGCGAGAGCTGAGATTAAAATTATTGTTAAAATCAGATTGAATCTCATAAAAAATTCTTGTAAAAACTCATAATAAATATTTTCTTTTTTTGAAATCTCGAAGAACTTTTAAACTAACCGGAGCCTTAGGATAATATCTTGTGGTGGTATGGTGAGTGTGGAATGTGTGAACACGAAGCGGACACGGGGAAGGGCGTAAAATTCGGATTGCAACTTCCACATGATCCGGTAGATTTGATTTTAAAAGCATCCATTTTTGCGGACAGAAATGGGTTTGACTCGGTATTTACACCCGATCATCTCGTGGGGATAGGGATAAGAAATTGGACCTCATACGAAGCATTCACTCTTCTCGGAAGTATATCGAGGTACACAGCGGGAGTTCGTATCGGAACATGCGTTAGCGATGTTCTTAGAAGGCATCCCGCAGTAATTGCTCAGTTCGCGGTAACGCTTCATGATCTGTCCCGCGGAAGAGCCATACTCGGACTCGGTGCGGGAGAGGGGATGAATCTGATACCCTACGGCATAAGAACAGACAGGCTCGTTTCAAAGCTTGAGGAGGGTGTTAAGATTATAAAAATGCTCTTCGAGAATGACAAAGTGACTTTTGAGGGGAAGTTCTTCTCGCTCTCGGATGCGTTTATCATGCCGAGGAGGAGGGTTCCAATATGGATTGCGGGAAACTCACCAAGGACAATTGAGCTTACCGGAAAATACGGGGATGGGTGGATTCCAACTGCGGGAATGGGTGCGGAGAGGTACAAGCGGTATCTCGAAAAGATCAGGGAGATTGCGAGCAAAAACAACAGAAGAGTCGAAGCAGGGTTGTTCGCATATGTGGTGGTTGATGAAGATTACGATAGGGCGGTTAGAAAAATCGAACTGCCAGCGAAACTTTTAGCACTAATGTCTCCCGCAAGAAAACAGTTCTTGGGAAAAGCTGGAATAGATGTTGAAGAGCTTGATGTGCCAGATCTTTTCGGCTTCACATTCAGCGAAGACCTTGTTAAAAAAGCCCTGGAGCTGGCGAAAAAGATCCCATTTGATGTTGTCGAGCATAGATTCATTTACGGCACTCCAGATGATGTTGTCAATCGAATTGAGAGGTTCATAAAGGCAGGAGCGGAGCATGTAGTCTTCACACCGCTTGTGAGGGATAGAGACTACATTCCAACATGCAAACTGATTTTGAAGGTTGTATCCTATTTCAGATCGGATTGATGTAATTTGAGAACTGATCATTCAGATACCTGAGAACTGATCATTCAGATGAAATCATCAATGCTCTTCTGAGACCCTCTTATTTTTGACAGGGTTTTCCATTTTTTTCTAACGCAGTCCGGGAACTCACCGTTCTTTTTCAAGTACTTGGTCAGAAAGTCTATGGTGCGTGGATCGCTTGAGTATCCGCTACCGAAATCTCCGTAGATTTTCTTTAATTTTTCTATTTCTCTATCTCTTACTACTTTTGCAATTATGCTTGCAGATGCGACGATCTCGTATCTCTCATCCGCTTTATGCCTTGCTATCACCTTGAGTCCTCCCTTGCTCAGTCTTTTTTCCAGTCTTTCGGGTTTCACATCTGGGCTATCAACATAGCATATGTCTGGATTTAACCTTTCAATTATCTCTTCGTATGATGTAAAGAGTATCTCGTTTATCGTGGTTCTGCACATCATATCGTTGAGTCGCTCTGGGTGGATTACAATCAGCTCGCACTCTCCGATCTCCATTAATTTTTCTGCAATACTCTCTCTTTTTTTCGGACTAAGCTTCTTGGAGTCCTTAACGCTCAGCTCTCTCAGTTTTTCCAGCTTTTCTTCGTTAATTGCGTAACCACACACAACAAGCGGACCAATCACGGGTCCCTTGCCCGCCTCGTCGATTCCCGCTATTTTCATATTCATTCCTGATGATCTGGGTGTAAACTTCATCTCTTAGCTCAGAACCCTAAACTTCATCTCTTAGCTCAGAACCCCAGCTTTAACCCTTTTATTGGAAGTTTACCCATCTTACCCTTTTTCATCTTCTTCATGAGATTTTTCATGGTTCTGTAGTACTTCAACAGCTCCTTTACCTCCTGAGGAGATGTTCCCGAGCCAATTGCTATCCTTTTTATCCTTGAGGAGTCGATTATGGACGGGTTTCTTATCTCCTCCTCTGTCATCGAGTCTATTATGTATCTGAATTTCTCCATTTTTTCCTGTGTGGTCTCCATCATCTCGTCGTCAACCTTGATGCCGAACCCTCCGAACGGTAACATCTCAAATATCTTTCTAATCGAACCCATCTTTTTCATGGCTTCAATCTGCTTGTAAACATCCCTAAGTGTGAATGTGCCCTTGAGGAAAGCTTCCGGATCCAAATCCTCTTCTGCAACAACTCTCTCTACTTTCTCGAGTAGAGCCTTGATATCCCCCATTCCGAGCAATCTTGACACGAACCCAGCGGGATCAAACTTCTCGAAATCCTCTACTTTCTCACCGCTACCTATGAATGCAATGGGGATACCAATCTCTCGTGCAGCGGAAAGAGCCCCACCTCCTTTTGCGGTCCCGTCGAATTTCGTTATAACAATTCCGTCAATACCTATCGCGGAATGGAATTTCTTAGCCTGAGTGCTTGCAAGCTGACCTATGGCAGCATCGAGGACGAGTAGCTTGTAATCCGGGTTTACAGCGTTGCTTATCTGGATCATCTCATCGATAAGCTCCTCCTCCAGTGCGTGTCTTCCTGCGGTGTCGATTATAATCATATCGTAATCTCGAAGCTCTTTCAATCCGTTTTTGACGATTTTAACCGCAGATCTCTCACCCCTCTCACCGTAAAAACCGATGCTGTATGCATCCGCAAGCTGTTTGAGTTGATCGTATGCGGCGGGTCTCCAAGTGTCTCCAGCTATTACCGCAGTTTTTAAACCCTTGTCCTTGAAGTATTTAGCCATTTTGGCGGTGGTTGTTGTTTTACCACTTCCTTGGAGACCTACGAGCATAATCTTCGATTTCTTGAGGGGAATTTCAAGCCCCTCTCCTATACCCGCCATCAGCTCCTCGTAAACGATTTTTATGATGTGCTCCCTCACATTGAATGAAGGCAAAACATCTTCGGAGAGAGCCCTCTTCTTAATCGCATCGCTTATCTGTTTTACCTGTCTCACATTCACATCCGCTTTGAGAAGTGCCCTCTGTATGTCCCTCACGATTTCCTCTACAAGGTACCTGTCAACCGATGAGGAGGAGGTTATCTTCCTGACAACCTCTTTCAACCCTTCAAGTGCCATTGATAGTCTGAGTGTTTGTTCTGGATTATAATACTTCCTATTGTTCTCTATGTTCCTATNTCTTCGTTCTGTGCTGAAGGCTCTCTCTTCGGATTGCTAAACGCAAATGTTTAATCGCTTGCTTGAGATTCACATCACACCCGCTCTCCGTGATCCTTACATTGGCTACATTACTGCTGTTTTGCTCATTTCCAATCCAAAAGCTCCAAGTCTAACCGCTATTGAAAAAGCGAGTATGAAGAATGAGCTAAGGGTGAAATATGCTTCTTTTTCTCCGAACTTGTTAGGGGCGTAGGGATCCACCTCAAAAAACTTCTCCCCTCTTATGTATATAGTCTCCGATAGGCTTATGGCTCTGAGGGTGAGCACAGAAAGAAAGGCTCTCAGTATTTTTCGATAGTACTCCATTTTTTTCAGTTTTTCAGTTGAATAAAGCTGTAGTATGTTGATCAGATCGTTTGAGCACAGGTATATTAATCTGAATGCTATGATGATCATAACTGAGATTCTCTCCGGGAGTTTTAGATCCCTCAATGCGGATAGAATCGAGAGGTGAGGGATATTAAGCATGATCGAGCTCAGAGATATGAGGGAAATTATGAACACCGCGTTTCTCACAGCGGAGACAATGCTCGAGGTGAGCAAAAGGGTTGAAACGCTGAAAAATACTGTAAACGGAAGTGCAACAACAATTCCACTGATGAATCTTCTTGAACTCCTGATGGAATAAATCCCAGATGTGAGGATGATCAGAGACATTACGCTTAAGGAGTAGCTCGACAGGTTTATTGATACCACAGCGATGATGGTATAGAGGACCGCAACCCTCGGATTCAGGTCATCATCTCCCGATGAAACGAAATCTGATGTTCGTTTCAGCAGGCTCATCAAAAGATCACTCATTCCAGCACCTCCCGTATCCTCCTCAGCTTCCCGTTTTTCAACTCGAAAACCCTGTCACACATGGATGCAAGCTCGAAGTCGTGGGTGGATATGATTGCGGACTTCTTGCTCTTCCTCAGCCAGTTTATGAGGTGAGCCCTAAAAGCCTCCTCCTGCCCAACCATCGGCTCATCCAGTAGAAGAATATCCCCCGAAAAAGATTTGACTATTGATACGAGCTTCGACTCACCCGCACTCAGGGCATGAGGGTGCTTATCGAGCACATTCAACCTCTCAAGAACGCTTAGTGCCTCACTCTTCTTGCTGTTCATCCTCAGCGACCTCAACTCATCCTTAACCCTCCTCTCAACGAAACTGTAGTTCGGGTACTGGAGGCTCAAGGCAACTTTCCCGTTGACCTCTAAGTGCCCCTCTCCTCTTAGAATACTTGAGATTATCTTGAGAAAAGTGGTCTTCCCACAGCCGTTCTCGCCGATGATGGATACGATCTCCCCTCTCCTCAGCTCAAAGTTAATCCCGCTCAGCAAATCCTGATCGGGGTGGTATGAAAAAAAGAGATCCTCCACAATTACCGCATACTCGTCTGTTTTCTCAGATGGATAGAGGTTGGTGTCCTCGAACTTCCACCCGCCGATGTCAATTTTGTCGTCGAAGTATTTTCCGAATTCCCTCTCAAAGTATTCTCTTTTGTCGGAGAATATAACAGTCCTTCCGCTCTCCATGATGGCTTTGATCAGCTCCCTCGACATCGATGGGTGAAGGTGTGAGAACGGCTCATCCAAGCAGATGCACTCTCTTCCCGAAAGCAAGGCAAGCAAAATAACCAAAAACTGCTTTTGACCGTCGGAGAGCTGATCCGTCTTTTTTGAGATCTTTTTTGGAACCCTTAGTGATTTTCTTAGTGATTTTCTTGGTGGAGTAGTTGGTGAAGTTTCCAGTAGTCCGAGTTCCGGTAAGCTAAGGTTTGCAACATCTGTATCCACCCTTGTCACGGATCTGATCTCATCTAAAACACTCTCGAAGACTATCTGCTCGTCAGGATACTGGANTACTGGGTAGATGAAGTTTATGAAATCTTCAAACCTTCTCTTCCCGAAAACCTCGACTTCCCCACTAATCGTGCCGGTGTAAAAAGCGGAAGCTATTCCGGATATGACCTTAAAGATCGTCGTCTTTCCAGATCCTATCCCACCGCTTAGAAGTACCCTGTCGCCGGTATCAACTGTAAAGCTTATGCCCTCTACTATGTTCCTCGACTTCAGAGAGTAGGAAAGGTTCTCGACTCTTATCATTTTTCTCTACTTTCTTTGCTCCTCGTTATGAAATTTGATGGAATTTGCCCCCAGATACCCTCACTCCAGTTTTATTCCCTTCTCCTCTATTAGTTCCCTGATGTATTTGTATGCTCCTATTGCAAGGATGTGATCGACTAAGAAGTCCTGTGGCATGTATATTACAGTGGTTGCCATCAAAACCGCTAAGAATGGGTCGATTCCTCCGATAAAGGATGTTGCATTGATTGCGAAGTTCATTGCGGACTGGTGAGCGGTAGCATAGCTGTAGAAGACAAGAAAACCTCCTGCATACACCGGTAGGAAGGCGACTACGGTTCCGATCCAAACCTTAATGTATCCTTTCTTGCTGTTGTCCCAGAATCGCCTTCTTACGAAACCCGTTATGAGCGATGCTAAGGGGAATGTGATTAGGTATCCCGCGGTTGGACCGAAAAATATGCCTATGCCTCCGGTAAATCCGCTGGCAAAGTTTATGCCCACCGCAATCAAGCCAAGATACACCAGCTGGGATACAAAGCCCCAGTAGGGACCGAGTAAAAGTCCGGAGAGTACAACTCCAAGATTTTGCATTGTGTAAGGAATAATTCCTACTTTGAAGCTCAATTGTGCGGTAATTCCCGTGAAGACAGCCATAGCAGATGATAAAACCATCATCAGGATTTTGGAATTGTCACCCATATTTAATACGGTTAACTATTTGTTTTAAAATATTTCGGTTGTTGCTCGGACACAAAAACTCTTAAATAAAGGATTCCTTTTCAGAAGAGAAACTCAATCTCTTCTAAGCCATTTTTTAAATGGCAAACACTATGCCTTTCAACTCAACATCAAATTTCGAAAAAATTATATTTTTGTTTATTCTTGAAATTAATTGACCATGACATGATTGTGATACCATGAAGAGGAGAGAGTTTCTCAAGCTCCTATTCTGGATAGGTGGAGCTTCATTGGGGGTAGGTTGCTCATCTAAGCCTAAGACTAACCTCGCCCAAGCTCCAACACCTCACCCCACACCATCTCCTACGCCATTTCTCAACACCAATTACTATCAGCTCTGTGACATTCAGAAGGGAGTAATCAATTCCGTTGTGGAGATTCATTCACAAGAAAAACCAGTGGTCAGGATTGAGTCCCCCTATGTGAGGGAGGTGGAGGTTAAGCAGAAGGACTACAAAATATGGGTTGCAAAGGTGGAGCATTTTAAGCCAACAGACTACCAAATCACCATCCAGGCGGGAGACCAGCAAGAAAACCTCACCCTCGAGGGACTACTATCTCAGCAAGAATACCAGACACTCGCGAGCATACAAGAAACCATAGACCAAATGTACCACCAACTACTCAGAGACCAACGCCTCGGACAGGGACTAGAACAAAAAAAGAACACGCTCAAGAAGGCAGCACAATACGCGAGCCACGAGACCCCACAAAACACCCAGGCGATCCAGGCCACGCTCGCGCTAGCACACGCAACAGCCAACAAGAACCTGCCAGAAAACCCTGACGAGATATACAACCTGGTCAAGAAGACAAGCCAGAACCCACTGCTCTGGGACGGCGCCAACACGTACGAGTACCACGACGACTACGGCAACCGCTTTGCTATCTACACGCACAACCAGGCCGAGCACGCGTGGCTACTCTCCAGGGTCCTCGCAGAACTCGAACAAAAACACGGGCCAGCCGTCTCGAGAGACCACGGCCTCCTCATAGGACACAACACCAGCTGGTGGAGCCAGATACAACAAATAGCCACAGACATAAAAGAAAAGCTCGACAAGGGACAGAGACTAGGAATAGCAGAGGGAGACCCGAGAATAGGATACCTAACGAGAGACGACATCTATACCAGGAACAAGATAACCCACCCCGACTATCTCGACCTGGCAACCAGGAGCGCGGACTGGTACATCACCCATACCAGGAAGGGCAAGGCATTCTTCCCCGTGGACGACCAGACCATAAAACAAAAACTCTCAAAGCCCGAGGACAGGGCCCTGGCCCTGCAACTCCTGGCAGAGACACCGTTCAAGACGTGGAACGAGAAGTACACGGGCATGCTCTACGGCTTCCAGGCAGCCAAAACCTTCTGGAACCACCACGTGCCGGGAGCACGAAAAGTCGCGGACCTCGCCCTCCAAAACTGGCCCATGTGGAACAACAAGTACAACATACTCCAGTCGTTCTATATAATACTGGGAGACGCCTTCCACCACGGAGAACAACATTCCATATCAAAATTGTTGGGATTCCCACTAGACAAAGAAGAGTTCCACAAAGAATATGAAAACCTTATAAAACACAACCGTGAGAGCCCCCACATGGAGGACGAATACTTCAAAAAATATCCGGACGCTCCCAACGTGATACTATCCAGAAAATCCCAAGAATGGAGGGGCGAAAAGTTCCTGTACAGCGTGACACACTACTCGCCCATGTACGCGGACGAGACGGGATGGCCCAAGAGAAGACCTAACGAGAGAGAATACTACGAAGAGATGATACCGGCAATGGCCGCCGCCATCGTCCTGCCCTGGACCTACGAGAACACGGGCGTGTTCAGGGCAGAAACCGCCGTGCCGGTGAGCGACGAGACCGCCAACACTCTCAGGAACAAGTATGGCAGCGACCTCGCGATAGGACCCGCAAACCTGGTCGGCCCGTTCCTATCCAAAAAAGCGGCGAGAAAAGACTGGGAAAAAGCCAAGCAAGTAGGAGGATATGGCAGCATACTACCCGAAAGACCGAGAATAGCATTCGTGACACCAAGGCACACAAATAGAGAAATCCCAGAAAGCGGACACTTCTTCATATGGAGAGGATAAAGCCCCCACCAACCCCCAGCACGTCCCCCAGCCAGGACGCGTTCTCGAGCACGGAGCGAACCCCCCTTGTAGCCTACACATTTCCCTTACGGTTCTATTTCGTCCTCAAATCTCATCTGCTTTAACT
>MTMT01000103.1 GCA_002010195.1 Archaeoglobus sp. JdFR-32 | reverse complement strand
TTTTTTTTGGTTCATGTTTTCTCCTATCTATCCAAACGAATTAAGACTCTGTCAAACTTATTCGAAAAAGTGAGCCCAAATGATGAGAGCTGTAAGCGAAATTGCGACCCATTCAACAACCACAACTCTAAACACCTTAATTGCCCTCAGAATATCGTTGATTTCCGGCTTTTTACCCGGAAAAGAGTAATAGCCTTTTTTTTCGAGTCGAATGTTACATACCGCACTCATGCATGCGATGGGCTTGTCCCCGTTTATTTTGAATTTGGCAACCCTAACATGGTTGATGACTTTGATTGGTGAGAATGGCAGAAATAGGAGGATCGATATTCTTGAGGGTATGTAATTCAGCAAATCATCCAGTCTTGCAGAAAACTTTCCGAAGTAAAGATAGGGATGGTTCTTGTATCCTACAACAGCATCACATGTGTTTATAACCCTGTATGCAAATGCTCCGGGGAGACCGAATAGAATGAAGTAAAAAATCGGTGCGATAACACCATCAACGATGTTCTCTGCTAGGCTCTCAATGGACGCGGAACATAGTTCCCATCTACTGAGATGGGATACATCTCTGCTCACGATCATAGATGTGCACTCTCTCTGCAGTTCTATGTCATCCGTAGCGGTTTTACTTACATGAGATTCAAGACTTCTGATGGAAAAAGTTGTTTTTAGCAGAATTGCGGAAAGTATTATCTCCACTAAGTACGAAGCTCTGTAGTTCCGACTCATACTTATTGGTAGGTTCGGGATGAGGGAGATAGCGATACCAATGAGCAAAACGAAGATTGTTGAAATCAAACCGGCAAAGAATAGAGATGTTCCACTTTTAAGATACCTTGTAGATACTCTATGCAATTTCTCGATTGTTTTTCCAAAATAAACAGTTGGATGAATGAAAGAAGGAGGCTCGGCTAATGAAACATCTATCAGGATCGCTAATAGCAGTATTAGGAACTTATCTTCGTTGTGAAGCATTAAAGTTTCTCAGATTTCAAATCAAAAAAAATTTATCTTTTTCCGTGGCTATGAAGTTAAGTGAAAGGTCTGGTTGGGTTCTTCACGAGGATTCCCGTGAAGGGGGAAGTGGATTCTGCTCTTAGGTGGATATTTTTACTACCACTTCTATCTTTTATAACTTCAGCAATTCCAATGTTTTTTCTGTATATTTCGCACCCTCTAAGTCCCGTTTTAGCTCTTGTATCCCTCTATCTTGTTATCGGGATAATCCATCTGGATGGACTGGGGGATTTTTTCGACGGCTTGATGGTGTATGGAGATGCCCGGGAGAAGTTGAGGGCTATGAAAAGCCCTGAAGTGGGTGTTGCGGGAATTTTTGCAATTTTCACTGTTTTAGCGGTTCAGCTTTACTCTTTAAGCTTGATTCCTTTTTATTACATTCTCATTTCAGAGATGAACTCAAAACTGTCGATGATAATCCTTCTTTTCGCGGGAAAACCCTCTCACGATGGAATTGGCAGTATTTTCATGAATGGTGTGGATTTGAGAGACATCACTTCAGCGGTGGTGATTTATATGGCAATGATGACCGCTCTCGGAATGATCGATAGCAGAGCCCTTCTCTCGATTCTCTCCCTTTTGACTCCGCTGTACATACTTAAAAAAAGTAACGAGAATTTTGGTGGGGTAAATGGGGATTGCATAGGTGCCAATGCAGAGCTAACGAGGGCTATAAGTCTGTTGATTCTCGGTTTTGCGATACGGTTGTGATGCAATGGCTCTGAAAATTATAATGGCTGGAGGAAAATCCGAAAGAATTGGAGAAGAAAAGCCGATTTTAAGGGTTAATGGTATTCCATTGCTGTTGAGGGTTCACTCAGCTTGTAGAGGTGTTGTGGCGGTGAGCAAAAACACACCTGAAACCAAGAAGTTGTGTTTGGAGGAAGGCATAGAGTTTGTAGAAACCCCCGGTAAGGGGTATGTTGAGGATATTCAGTGGCTTTTGAAAGAGTTTGGGGAGTTCATAAGTGTGGCTTCGGACATACCCTTCCTGAGTAAAGAGGACATTGACTACATCGAAGAAAAATTCAGTAGGGATAGGAGTCTTACCGGGTTTGTTCACATTAGATGTGTGCCCAAGGGGGGAGGACAGAACGCACATAATCTCAGGTGTCTTGTTGGGATAAATACTGTTACATTTGGAGAGGAAGAGTATATTGAGTTTAAGAATCCTTTTCTGGCGTACAATGTGAACACCAGATTTGACCTACACATTGCCAATGTTGTTGCTAAGTTTGTTGATGAAAAATTGATGAAGGGAGAGTTGATGATGGGAAAACTGACATTTTGACATTTCAAATTAAAAATTACTATCTAAACTACTACTCAGAAAGCGAAGTATCAAGTTTGCAATCTCCTCGTACTGTTCGTGGCGGTATGTTTTATAGCCTTCAACATCNTTTTCGCAAACAACTGCTAAAATTTTCCCTTTTTTGAACCTCTCAATGTCATCATCGGGGTTTAAGACAACGATTCTGTCTTTTCCCGCACGATTAAAGCCTTCCGTGAGGACGAGATCGTAGGATGACAGATATTTTTTGCAGATTATGTCGAGGTTATACTCATTACGGGTTCTTTTAATCATTGCGGTCTTCTTGTCTGAGGTAATTACAACATCCGCTCCGCTTTCGTAGAACTTCCAAGAGTCCTTTCCCTTTCTGTCGAACTCGAAATCTCCATGAGCGTGATGTTTGACTACAACGATTTTCAGTCCATTCTTTTTCAGGATAGGTACGATTTTCTCGATTAAGGTTGTTTTGCCCGAATCCGGTGAACCAACTACGCTTAGAATCATGGTGCTTAGGTTGGTAAAATACCTATAAAACACTTCACATGAACGAGGGTGGAGTGCCTATGGTTATATACACCGCCTTGCTGTTTCCTATGTTTTTCATCTTGTGCGGGATGTTAGAGGGGTGCCATATCACATCTCCCGGTTCGAGGGTGTAGTGCATGTTTCCCACTCTGCAGTCCACCTTTCCTTCGAGCAAGATTCTTACTTCCTCTCCTTCATGCGAGTACTCGTCGGTCTCTGCTCCGGGTTCGAGTTCGGACTTTATCACGATTATGTTTCCGGATTTGGCTTTGATTCTGTAGGTGATTCCGTCAAACACCCTTTTCAGAATTTCATCCTTCGACTTGATGAGAACAGCCATCAGGATATTGTTACGGATTAACCATTATAAAAAATTTTGCGGTATAGGATATCAAGTTGGTGAGGTGATGGAGGGGAATGTGGAGAGTGAAAAGAATGGAGACTGGAACGGGAAAAAATAGGGATGAAGCTTAAGCAGGCTCTATTTCAACCTGATACCTCTTACCCTCAATCTCAACCTCGTACTTACCCTCAACCTTTCCTGCAGAGGGAAACGGCTCCTCCTCAATCTCCCCTTTCAAGAATTTAAGTCCGGTCTGTGGGAACAAAGCATATAGGAGAACATTCTCGTCACTCGTCTCTATCCCCTCCTTAGCAAGCTCTTCTCTTCTCTTCTCAAATTCTGGTTCAAGTAAGTCTGCGGGTCTGCAATCTATCGGTTTTTCATCACCCAAGATTTTCTTTATAATTTCATCCTTTATTTTTGCTGGAGTTTTACCGTACATGCCTCTTACTAAGTCCTTCGTTTCCTTTGTAACAACCTTGTATCTCTCGCCAACAAGGACATTTACAACCGCCTGTACACCTACAATCTGGCTTGTTGGAGTTACGAGAGGTGGATAGCCGAGATCCTCTCTTACTTTCGGAACCTCTTTAAGAACCTCCGGTAGTTTGTCGAGAGCATTCTGCTCTTTTAGCTGGTTGATCATGTTGGAGAACATTCCACCGGGAATTTGGTAAACCAGTACTCCGGTGTCAGGTATTGTGGAAAGCGGATCCAAGTATCCCGCGTACTTCTCTCTGATTTTCATCATGTAGTCTCTGATCTCCATCAGAATCTCCATGTCCACTCCCGTTTCGTATCCGAGTTCATTGAGGGCGTAAACCATGCTCTCGGTTGGTGGGTGACTTGTACCCATGCTTAAAGGTGACATACAGGTATCGATCATATCCGCTCCCGCTTCAACAGCCTTGAGTAGTGCCATGGATGCCATTCCACTTGTATAGTGAGAATGCACATTTATCGGTATTCCAACTTCTTTTTTAAGGGTTTTTACGATTTCGTACGCCATTTTTGGTGATAGCAAACCCGCCATATCCTTCACGCAAATTGAATCAACCTCGTGAACTGCAAGCTCATTTGCGATCTCGATGTACTTCTCCATTGTGTGGACGGGGGATATAGTGTAGCATATCGTGCCTTGAACATGAGCGGAAGTCTTCTTGGCTGTTTTTATAGCGGTTTCGAGGTTTCGCACATCATTTAGTGCATCGAATATCCTGAAAAAGTCAAGTCCGTTTTCTGCGGTCTTTAAAACGAACTTTTCCACGATATCGTCAGGGTAGTGTCTGTAACCTACAACATTTTGCCCCCTCAGAAGCATCGATATTCTTGCATTCTTAACTCTTTTTCTAATCTTTCTCAACCTCTCCCATGGATCTTCGTTCAGGAATCGGTGAGCTGAGTCGAAGGTTGCACCACCCCAAACTTCGAGAGTACTTATCCCAGACTCGTCGAATTTCTCAACTATTGGCAGGATGTCTCTCGTCCTCATCCTTGTAGCGAGAAGAGATTGATGCCCATCTCTCAGGGTTAAATCAATGATACTTACCTTGCCCATTTTATCACCTTCTTTTAGCTCGAAAGATAGTATTATTAATTCTTTTCTTTTTTATTCTACTCATTTTTGAGAAATTAGACTTTTAGATTTATCAAAAAAGAATTTTAATGAGGGTTAATGGGAACCAGTCGATGGTTTTATGAGTTCTCCCCAACAGGTTGATCTGAAGTGATTATGGTATGATGGTGAATCTCTGCGAAATCTATTTATTTACTATTCAGAACCCCTGTATTGGTGAAAAGAGAGAAAAGAGTGAAGAAAATCCTAATATCTGTGATAATTGTCCTTAGTCTCATCATAATAGCTAATGCAAATCAAAATATTTCACCTCAGCTTGCATTATCTAAAAATATTTTTTATCCAAATGAAACTGTAATCATTACAGCAAATTTCAAGCCAAATGAGTCTGCTGTAATCAGCCCTGTTGGATTGAGGTACAACTTATCTTTCGAGGAGAATGGATCCACTTACACCGCTTACTTTCCCCTCAAGAAGGATGTGGTGATTGGGAACTATACGGTCATAGCGGATGGCTTGATATCTAAGTTTGCTGTAGATTACTGTACGATCAACGGACACTATAGCGAGGGTATGATTTTCGGAGAAATTAGATACTATGTTTCGAAACCCGAGGTAAAGTACTCCATCGATGGGGTTGAGAAAAATGTTGAGCTGGCTAATGGACTAAACACCCTTAATAACACCTTTCAAATTCCGATAGATTCGGGAAAACACTCTGTTGCAATTGAATGTGGAAACTCGATTCTGGAGATGGAGTTAGAGGTCAATTTTTCGGTAGAGGTTAAAGAAGACCGGGTTTATGCACTGCTTGATGGGAAAAAAGTTCCTGCTAACCTCACGGTTTACGCGGGCAGTGAAGTTTTGAACTTCGAAGATGAATTTAAGATTGAAGAGCTAAAATCAAGGTTAAAATCGAACGTATCACAAAACATATCTCAAATAAAGGTTGTAGCGGTATACAAGCACCTCTCTGCGGAGAGGACGATAAGGATAAGCATCACCTCAGAGGAAGAACGGAAAGAGCAAGTTGAAGAGGAGCGGGTTGAGGGTATTAAGGAGGTTTTTGTTGGGAGGAAAATTTACTTTCCCGGCGAGAGTATAGCAATTTTCTCTAATTTTGAACCTGAAACATCCTATCTGATAGATCCTGCTGGAAATAAGATAGCTTTGAATTTCAGCAGGGTGGGGGACAGGTATCTTTCGGTCGTGGAGCTTAAGAAGTCTGTTGTTCTTGGTGAGTGGATTGTGTTCGTGGATGGAATCGAAAAGGAGATTGTTGTTGACAGCTACTCTATAACCGCCACATTTGATGGAGAGAGAATAGTAGGAAATGTGAAGTATTACTTCATTGAACCAGACATTTTGAAGTGGAAGATTGAGAGCGAGGGTGGGGTTGTTGAGAAGGGATTTGCAAAAATTAAAGATGGAAGGTTTGAAATTAAGCCAAAACTCAAAAAAGGACACTTCAAAGCCACACTGAAATGCTATAATTCCATACTGTTCCTTGAGTTTGATGTTGAGAGATTAAGAGAGGTCACGATTCCAGATGTAGCCTTTGTGAATGAGGAGGTAAAATTAGAATCGACATTTCTGCCGAATGAAAGCTACCTGTTGGATCCAAATTTGATTAGAATCAATCTGACATTCCAAAGTTCCGAGGAGGGGTACGAGGCAAGTTTTGTGCCGAAGGATGTTGGCATTTACAGGGTTGTTGTTGATGAGTTTAATCTCACCATAGCTGTGGATGATTACTCGATAACCGCGGTTGTGAAGGGTCACAAAATAGTGGGTAATATAAGCTGGAATATCGTAAAGCCCCCTCATTTGAGATACACCATCAAGGAGATGGGTTTTAGCGGTAGAGTTAAAGTTAAAAAAGACGGATCATTTAGTCTGAATCTAAAAAGATTTGATGAGTTACCAGTTTACACAATTCTACTAAAATGCGGGAACTCTGTAGCATCTTTACAGTACAAACCCCTGAGAAAAGTGGAGAAAATAGTTGCATACGATCCTGTTAGGAAGGTAGTGGTTATTAAGGAAGGAGTAACTGTAGATTTTGAGATTAAAAGTATTGCCGAACATTTTGAGGAATTTAGCAACTTAATTGACAAAATTCACAAGCCAAAAGAAATGGAGCTTCCGGCAGATCCCGAGATACTGAGAAGATACAACATAGATCTGGAGGTGCTTAAGACCAAAATCAATACAAAAAAGCTTAGGGAGGATTTAATAAGGGTTGAGATATCCAACAAACTCGAGACATGGTATCGTTTTTCCGTAAAGATTCCTGAAGGTTACAGAGTTAAGGAAATTGTAGGGGATGATGGTAGGAGAATAGTGAACAATATTCAGATAAACCGAACTACCGGTGAGATAGAGGGAGATTTGAGGTGGTATGTGGAGAACGGAACGCTTTACTTCTATGATGATCCGATTTGGGGTTACAATGTATCCCTTCAACCCCCACAACCCAACAGATCGATTGCGATTGAACTGGCAAATAGCGGTACTAATGCGGGAGGTGGACAGATTTCCGCCATAGTGTTTCCGTATTCTCAAGGAGACGATTCCGCGACAATAACCCTCCATGATCATGTTGGTAGAACGGAAGACAGCGGATATGGGAATGATATTGACATAAACGCAGGATCGAAGATAGCCATCAGATACAACAACAGGCAGTTCGGCAATCCATATAGTTTGTTTTTTACACGCCCGCTTGGGGATGATTACATCAACCATTTGAGTAGAACGGATGTCCAGCTCAATAGCGTACCGAATGGAGAGCTAGAGAGTGTCATCATTACGGAGATGCAAACACCCCTGTGGGGGCAAAGGCAGGTAAACATAACCCAGAAAGTCATCATCAGAGACAACAACCTCTGGTTTGCTACTGTATACTATATAGAAAATGTTGGAACACGAACCCTAAGCGATCTGAGGTTCTTCCAAGGAATGGATTGGAACTTTCGGGGGAGCTACACCAGTGACAACTCCTACTACGACTCAAATTCTGATATTGTTTACGGATACGATGCGAATGCCCCCCCGAATGACATCCAATACGGTGGATTCAGTTCCATAAACCATAGCTCTCAGCATGATGTTGACAGCTACATAACAATCTGGAGGAGAATAGACTCCAACTCCTTAACGAACTCAAGCAGTTATATAGGTGATGCGGGAACCGCCCTTGCATGGGATAGGGCTACACTAAATCCCGGAGAAAAATGGGTTATACCGATTATATGGGGGCTTGGATACGATTTCAATAATTTGACTTCAACCATCGATGAGGGCAAGTCCAAGCTGTACGATGTGGGTGTGGTGTCCATAAACAATCCAGCAAACAACTCCAAGTTCAATCCCGCAACCGCGGGTGTTGTAAATTTCAATGCGACCATAGGGTTGTTTGGAGTTGTTGATGTGGAAAATGTTCCGGTAATTTTCAACATTTCAAAGGTAGGAGGTGGATTCAGCTACGAGGATTCAACATTCGTCAGTCTCTCGGTTCCGTTTAATGAGTCTGTTGAGGTATCATTCCCGTACAATCTCTCCTCCCTATCATACGGAACATACAAGGTCACATTCAGAACTCAACTGCAGAACGACCAGAACACAACAAATGATGAAAAGTTCATATACATTTCAGTTGTCGCTTTCACAGTAGAACCGGATCAGGAGAATACTTCCGATCCCGGATCTGAGGTGTTTTATACTGTCTATGCGTTGAATTATGTTTCTGAAGATAGATTTGACATCAACATAACCCAGTCCACGAAGGGATGGACAACAAGGCTTTACAACTCCTCCCAAGTAATAGCAGAAGATACAGACGGTGATGGAAGCTGGGACTTTGTATTGTCCGGATACGATACGAATTCAAATTCAATTCCGGACATATTTTTGCCTTTTGGAAATACATCTGTGGTGGTATCTAAGGTGATTCCTGAATCTGCACCACTTGGTGAAAGGGATCTGACAACCCTCAATTTTACCTCTCTTAATGCATCCACATCCGATGAAGTCAATCTCAACACATCTACACCTCTTCCCCCAACAAAAAACAAGGAATTCTACTTGCACAGTAATAATAAGCTGAACACATCCATTCCTTCGTCTGCGGTGGTGCAGATTGCTGGCTTCTCACAGGAATCGTGGTATCAGGATCCACCGTTTGCGAATGGGTTTGTGGTTTATGACGAAATCGACATCAATCTTTGGTTAAGCTCACCATCATCGTCGACCCACGAGATAGTGGTTACGCTGATTTCCACGGATGGTGTAAATTCTAATGTGATCGGAACCCAGAGCAGGACGATCTCATTGAGTCCAACTCCTTCCTTACAAGTTTTTACCTTGAATTTAACATCACCTTTTGAATTTAGCAAAAACGAATTTGCAGTTTTGAGAATCGAGAATAAAGTTTCTGACGCATTGGTTGTCAACTTGGGTTCAACAACCCCCTCCAACATAACATTCAATACGACAACCTATGTCAAAGTTGCGGAGATATTCGGGAGCTGTATAGTGGGCGATCAGACGAACATCTTTGCAAATGTAACGGATCCAATAGGATCGTATGACATTGTAGATGCGAAGATCGACATTTATTACTCGAATGGAACGTTATATCAGTCAGGTTTTATGGACTTAAACAGCGTGGATCCAGATTCACCCTCACTGTGGAAGTTGTTCAACTACACGTTTTCCGCACAGTCTACGGGAGTGTACATAGTAAATGTCACATCTCGAGAGACGAATGGGGTTAACTACACACTGTCCTCTAACCTGACATGCAATCCGAGGAAAACTATTGTTGGTAGGGTGCTGGAGGACTTTTATCCACTTGGAATTAACAACGGAGAGGACATTGGGATAGAAAACGCATCAGTATTCCTGTTTAAAGATGACGGGGATGGAGTTCTAGATTTTGATGATAAGATATATCTCGTATCAAAAACGAATCAGAGCGGGTACTACTCTTTCCCCATTGCAGACACATCATCTGAGTACTTCGTAGTGGTTAACTCGGAGACTGTGAACTCGACTCTCGGAGCCAATAGCAAAGCCATATGGGCTGAGCAGACTTATCAAACCCAATGGAATGGTAGTGGTTGGGGGCTAACGAAGAAATTTGGTGGGAGATATGTAGAACTCAGTGACATATTCGGAATTCGCTTTGAACATGCGATAAAGCTCAATCTGAGCAACTATCAGGATGAGTTGATCGATTTCGGATTTAGTTTTGAAACAATCGTTAATGTAAGGGACTCAAAAGACAGCATAAAGGCTGTTGGAGAGGTATTTATCATAAACAATGTGAGCGAGAGCTGGAAGAAAGTGTACCTGCACAACTACTACGCTAAACCTGTAGTGGTATGTACATACAACCTCCCATCTAATACAGATCCTCCAGCGGTTGTAAGAATTAGAAATGTCGACAGCTACAGCTTTGAAGTGAAGATTCAAAATCCGGGAGATACTGATGTGCCTATGCGGTCAAATGTGCATTGCATTGTAATGGAGGAGGGTAAATGGGAACTTGAGGATGGTAGGAGGGTTGAAGCTTACAGGGTTTTGAGTGATGGCACCAACGAAAACAACAATTGGGACTCAAGCCTAATGGAGCAGGTAACTTACAACTGGAGCTACTCAAATCCGGTTGTTTTAGGACAGGTTATGAGTTACAACGACACAGAATGGTCTGTGTTCTGGGATAGTGATGGAAACAGATTGAACCCTCCGGACTCTGCCAATTTGTATGTTGGAAAGCATGTGGGTGAGGACTCGAATACTGGTAGGGCAAGTGAAACTGTAGGATACATAGTGGTTGAGGCGGGTTCAGGAGGGGTAAATGGAATTAAATATTCTGCACAGCTTGGAAGTGACAGTATAAGAGGAGTTGGGAACGCACCACCTTATATATACGATCTTGGAGACACATACAGCATTGGAATAGCTATTCAAAGTGCGATGGATGGTGCAAACGGTGGTTGGGCAGTCCTTTATGGCCCAAATCCTGTTAGCGGTACGCTCAATTTGGCGATAGATGAGGACACCATAAGCGACAGTGAGAGGTCGCACATAACTGAACAGGTCGCTTATTGGGTTTTCAATAAATCTGGGGTTCTAACCGCTAAGGTAAACTCGGATAAGTTCTGTCAGGGGTGTTTAAGGCAGTTCATAGTAAATGCAAATGCAATCACGGGTAAACAACGCTCCTACTTCGTGATGCAAACAACACCCAACTCACAGGACTTATCGGGAAGCTGGTGGACGATAACCCTTAATCAGTCCCTTGGCCCTCTACCTACTATAGTTGATGAAATAGAGCTTAATGGAACAGTTCTAACAGACAGTATGGCGATAAACGACACAAATCCTGCTTGCGTGCAGTATGACTACACGACCCAAAGCCTTGTATCATCTACATGCACATCAATACCGGTTGGGATTGGAGAAGACGGAGTTCCATTCAGCGGAGATGAAGATGAAATTCTTGCTATACCGAAGCCGGAAATAGAAATCTATGGAAACTCAATTGTGGGATCCGTGATCAACATAACCGCAAATAACAGCAAGATATCGAATCTATCTCTTTTCGGAGCCAATACAACCACAACTGATTATTGGAATTATGGTTTTGGAATAAAAGTCGGATCACCGGATCAGAATCTAGCGACCAACCTAATCATTGAAAACATATTTGCAGGATTAAGGGCTAACGGGGCTAACCCCCTTGGCAGTGGCTTGAGCATTAACGAGTATGTGGGGGTGGGGATTTACTCCAACAACACCGAGGTCAGAGACTCGATATCCGCCTACAACGGTGGAACTGGAATCTTTTTCTGGGGAAGAATTGTAAACTCAGGGTTAGTTGAGAATACGATCTCATTCTCGAACGGAATTAGGAGAGAAAATGCGGACGGCATATCCATGGAAGGGTGGGTTAGTGGTGGTTACGACAGCAGGGCAAGGAACATCATCGTTAACACATCAATAGCTTCGAAAAACGCGGGATTTGGTGTTGATAGCTGGTTTGGAAAGGAGAGGTTGGTGGTTATTAATTCAACGATAGAGTATAACGGAGCGGGACAGGAAAGAGGGGGAATAAGGATCCTATCTAATTACAGCATCGTGAAGTTCAACCTTATAAGGGAGAATTACGGTTCAGGAGTGGTGATAGGTAGAATGGCTAATTACTCAACCTACGGAAATCTTGTTTTTGCAAATTCGATCTACAACAATTCGAAGGTTGGAATAGATATCGATCCAAGGCTGAACTATGAAAACTCCTACGATGGAGACAATGTCACATTAAACGATGGATTAAATCCCTCCCATCCCAACTACGGGCTTGATTATCCAACAATCGCCTCCGCAAAACTTATCTCCAACACCCTCGAGATTTCCGGAGAGGTCAACATCAGCTCGGGTAGAGTGGATATCTACTTGGTGCGAAATCAAAGTGACGGGGATGATCTCGTAGGAAATAACTTCACTTCAGTGCCGATAGATGATTATCATGGTGAGGGATGGGTATATCTCGGCTCTCTGGCTGTGAACTCAGGAAATTTCAGCGGTAGCATTGATGTTACGGGAAAAGGTGTGGAAAACGGAGCATACATTTCGGCGGTAACCGTTTACGACAATAATACATCTGAGTTCTCTCCCAATTACTATCTCTTCAACTACAGAAATCTTACAGCGGTTTTGGGCTTGAGTTACAGCGGAAACTTCGTGAATATCACGATATCTGTTACAGCTCATAACAGAACCCAGACCGGAATATATGTTTACTGGAACAAGCCGGATAATTTGAGTATATCCTCCATGAGCGGAGACTACACATCGAGCGGGAGTGATGGAAGCTACTACTGGTGGAGCTTTAACACCATATCTCTAAACGAAACCAAGCACATCTTTTTAAACCTAACCTCNACTGGGGAGTATTCCGTATCTTCTGCCTACAACCTCGGGGTGGATCCCCGGTAAAAATTTCCCTTTCTCCAAATCCGAGGTGAAAATTTTTCACAGAGGAAGTTTCTCATCATAATAATACATTCATGATAATGTATATTGATTGTTAATGATTTTTCAAAAGCCAAATTTTACATCATCAGCATCATAACGGAAAGATTTTTAAATTATAAGGTTTCTGGAGCTTTCATGGTTAAATTGAAATGGTTAGGAGTGTCTGTGGTTATAATCACAATAATGATGGGATTAGCGTCAGGAGCGCCATTAGAGGTTAATGTTGAAGAGAAGGTAAGCACATTCGCAGAATATGACGGCTCGGGGTTCACATACGCAACCAATGTAACTGGGTACATAAACATAACAAACACCGGAAGTGATGATCTCTACGACATATGGGTTGCGATAAACCTCCAGAATGCTATTAGCTTAAGCTCATCGTTCGATAACTCAAGCTCAGGATTCACGATTTATAGCGGGAGCAGTAAACCACCCACAATGTCAGATCGAGTGTGGAACAACATAAACAAAACAAATGTTAACTACTATGTCCACATACCCCACCTGAAGCAAAACGAGTTGGTTAGTCTGTTCTACGATGTTAACGACACAGCCTTAGGGATAGACAGCTCCTCGCTTTTCCTGATAGATGAAAAATACAATGTCTCAAAAGTTCCCGCAAACAGGGCAATCTCATGGAGAACATACCTGAACATTAGTATGAATGATACAATATTCAACTCAATTACTGGGACTCAGACCGTATCCATGAGTGTAAACAAGTACCTGAGTCAGAGCGACAGCGATTTCGGAAGTTCAAATTGGACAACTCTCGGACCCATCTCAAATCCGCAAACTCAGAATGGTGGAAGTCCGACAACAAGTCTCTTTGATAGCCCATACTCCACNGGAGGAAATGATGGTCTGTTGGTAGAGAGCATAACTCTCTCTGAGGGTGGAGTGGATTATGTTAACATTTCGTTCACTGTGACGGGTAATGATAGCATTACGGTCAACCGAACCAACTACATCCTTGAACCATTTGGGTTTGCGACAATTGGTTTCAGCTTCGACGGAAATGTTAGTGGGACAGACATAGTTGATGTCTTTGCTGTTGGAGATGCGAGTATAGCTGTGAGCAAAAATGGACCATCTCAGAATGCGAGCGGGGAATGGGTCGTGTGGAAAGGAAANGCGACCATAACGAACAAAGCAAGTGGGTTAACATATATTCTAACGAATGTGGATGTTTGGGCAACCTCAGGAGATTTCTCTACGAATATCTATGGTGTTTCATTCACACCTTCGCAGATTCTATCTCCGGGAGGCTCCTACACAACTTCTGACATGCAGTTTGAGTACGATGGTGTGCCAGTGATTTGGGCTAATGCAACTTTCAAGCTGATAAAGGATCAGACCAATGGGTGGTGGGAGGCAAGCAATACGAGAAATGCAACGAATGCGACATACGGTAGCGACTTCATCGTGGTGGAGAAGATATATGTCATTGGAACATATTTGCTGAAGGTCACAAAGCATGTGATTCCGAATGCAACCGCAGGAGACAATGTCTTCGATGTGTATCTGGTTGTGGAGAACATAGGTGGGGAGAAATCTCCGTATGTGTACATCTACGACATGATACCCGATAACTTTACCGAGTATAACTGGGATGCTTCGTGGATAGATAAGGATGACGGCAACTGGGTTAACAAAACCGCAATGTTTGCTGGAAACGGCTCAACAGACAACCCGATGAGCGGATATAGGAAAGGCTACTGGTGGAGACTATATCCGATGACAGCAGGAGCAGATGGTGATGGAAGTTACAGCGATGCGACCGAGATAAACAACAACCAGAGCGTTGTGGTATTCTACCAAATGAACGGAAGTGGCGAGTTTAAGGTTCTCGATGCATTCATAGTAGGTCTTGACCCAATGTTCTCAATGAACGAGCAGACATCTCCGCAAATCAAGATTGTTACGGGCTCTTCCGCAACAAACTATGAGGGTGTGATGGCTACCGCGTCGGCAATAATTGGGGCTATTGCGATTATGGGAATGGTAAGGAGAAAATAAATTTTTTAATTTTTTCTTTCGGTCATCACCAGAAATATGGATAATAATATAAGCTAAAAGGTAAAAATGAAACCCATGCATAGCTGTGTTAGGCTCATAGGTGTCGTTGCAATCATTTTATTTTTGGCACAAGTTTCATCATCTCAACCCATTAAAGTTGAAGAAATCTCTGATTACAAAATTTATATCAATATAACTTCTGATTCTGATGTTGAGGTTAAGAATGAGATTACTCTTAGGAATCTTATAGATAAGCCACTTGTTCCCGGCATAGGTGAAATAAGGCTTCAAAAATCACATCCGATGAAGGTAGGGTTCATCTCAGTTCCCTTTACCGAGGTAAAGGAGAAAGTTAAGGTTAAGGATGTTCGAGGATATTCCGGCAAGACCAACATAAATGTTAGGGTTGAGGACGAAGGAGATTACACTTCAATTTTTTACGAGATATGGCAACCAATAGAGCCTAAGGGAGAGTATAAATTCATAATTGAGTATTCTGCAGACTTGATTGAGAGAGGAATATTTTTCAAAACATTAAAGATGCCGGTGGGATCCGATGTTGACATAAGGAATCTTGAAATCTTTGTGAATTCAGACTGGAGGCTCACATACTCCGAGCCCGAAATGGATAACAGCTGGCATGCAAGCATACCCGCAAACCACATTGCATTTTTCACAGCAGAGTTTTCCGTGCTTCCCTTGCCAGAATTACCGATCAGAGGCTATATGGTTTTCTGGGGTGCGGTGATTATAGCTTTGACTGTAATCGCTGTGGTGTTATGGAGGAGAAGATGACAAAACTGAAGGATAAGGGAAGCTCTAAGCTTACTATACCGACAATTTTTGGAGTAGTGGTAGTGGTTATAATTTCCCTCATTTCTCCCGCTACATCTGAGTCGATTACCGAATACAGAGAGGTTGTATTCTATCCCAACGGAACGCAGAGCATCTTAAAAGATTGGCTTGTTGTTGTGTTCGACTCAGAGCCATTGAGGTACAGCATTAAGATAATGTACAGAAACACCACACTTGAGACGCCGATAGGAGAGGGCAATTTAACGCTATCAGGAAATCTTCTGTCGGAGGAGTTCAACCTAAGCATAATGGCGAAACAGGATGGGAACAGGATTGTATATACTGTTGAAAACAAATACCCGTATGAGATGAAAGTGAACATATCAATCCCTGTTTTTGATGCTTTTTCTGATTGTGAGAAATGCGAAGTTGATGGAGATAGGATCAATCTGAATTTAACCATTCCTCCTCAAAGCTCTGAAAACTTCACNATATATGTATCCTCTCCGTTTACGATTCCTGATTCCGATGTGAGTTTTAGGATCAACTCTCAGGCGGATGTAACATACGAATTGCCGATTGATTTTACGATATACAAGCACGAAATGGATAACAGATGGCTTGTCACCTTCGAAATTAAAAATGAGAATGATAGAGAGGTGAATGTCACATTAATTGGATGGGCTAATATTAACAACACAAGAATTGATTTGCTAAACCATAGTACATCCATGAAGCCCAAGGAGAGGTTGGAGTTTCATAGAGAGGTAGTCTCATCTGATGTGCCCGTGTTCTACTTGAAGGTTAGTGGAAAAGTAAATGAAACGAGAGAGGTATCGATAGTTCCGGTAAAACAGGTTGAAGGAAGATATATTGTTGGTTCTGGTATTTTGAAGGGGTTCTCAGGTGTTGTTACATATGCTCCCCCGGCCACTGTTGAGACGCCGTCTCCAGAGGCAACTCCCACTTCTTCACCCACCTACACTCCAGAATATACGCCAACCCCCACTCCTTACATAACACCATTACCAACAAAGCCCACTCCAACTCCCATACCGGCTATTAAACCTCCAAAAGTACCTGAGGTTGTGAAAAAGGTTGCACCCGTTGTAATGCTACCAGCGACATACATACTGATGTTCTCACTCTTGGTGACCCCGATAGTCTCCTTGAGGGGTGTNGTAGTTGATAGAGAATCCCTTACTCCCGAGAATTTTGCGATGATAAAAACCATAGGGAAGAAAATATATATTTCTCCATCCACACCATTAAGGGGATGTCATNTAGTGAATGCGGACAGAACACTTGTTGATAACTTGAGAACAACCTACAACTTATCTCTACCCGAAGCGGAAGCAATTGCCATAGCCTTAACACTAAGAAGACCGATATTCACGGGAAATAGGAGGCTCTTCGAATCCGCGTTGAGGGCGGGATGCATAGCCTATCTGATAAAATCAGAGTAGCTTTAGTGAGCGTCGGTGGGGATGTTGAGGATTAGGTTGGTGAAAAAATGGATGAAATCGAAATAGCCCTTGAAGATCTCGTAAGGGAATCGAAAAAAAGAGATACGATCGCAGCGGTACTGATCTCCACCGCNTTGTTTCTTTTTGGAGTTCTTACATTAATATTGCTCGAGATAATCGTTGTTGAACCGATAATTAGGGGAATAATAATCGTCGGAATATTGATAGTAACATGGTCTGCAATGTCGGTGGGGATATACATGCTAGTTTCAACACCAATTCCAAGCCCTCCTGCAAAGGTGGTTGCGGACTTGGGCGGGTTGAACGGGTTAAATAGCAGAAGATATCCGGGGAAGGTCTACATCTCTCCAAGCACCTTCAGAAAAATAAAACCCTCGGTAAGCCTCAGAATGAATATTGAGATTGTGGAAGTGCCTCCTGAATTTAAAGCGGAGTTCGAAAAATACGGAGATCTTGCAGAGGAGGTTGCAATTGCAAAGCTGATTAGGGCGAGATACATCGTAAGTGACAGGAAGAAAGGTTCTGTGAATGGNGTAAAAGTTGTATCTCCATCGGAGTTTAGGGTCTGAATTATTTTGTTACTATAAGCTGAATTATTAAATTAGCTCCAACTTTTAGGGGAAAGGATAATATATGTTAATCATAGATAATTCTCTATGAATGGGTTTATGCATCCTTTCGGCTTTTTCGGTTATTCTTTCCTGGGACTCGGAATGCTGTTCTGGTGGATAATATTCTTTTTAGTTGGTTACCTCGTTTATCAGGATGCCAACAGAAGAGGTATGAACGGACTGCTGTGGTTTATTCTCGTAATCCTACCGATGGTGGGAATACTGTTTCTAGTTCTCTACATAATTATAAGGGAAAGTAGTGCTCCTCGAGATAGGACTCCCTTGGATCTGTTGAAGGAGAGATACGCGAGGGGTGAGATAACTGAGGAAGAATACAAGAGAATGAAACGAGAGCTTGAAGGTAGCTGAACTCGATTTAACGCATGTTTGTGGTGAGGCTGATGTTTGCATGAAGCACGGAAAAAAGCTTGAAGGTAATGAAATGGAGAATAACGGAATGAAAAAGATCTACGAACACGAAGTGCACGAAAACATGCATGAAGAGATGGATACCGGAATGCATGAACATGTTGGAGAGGCTACGGAAGAATCCATGGATCATAACCGCATAGAGAACATTGAGCGCGCGAAAGAAGATCATGCAAAGGAACATGCACATGTGCATGAGGGACATGCGAAGGGACATGTGCATGAGCATCACCTTCACATGCTCGAGGACTTCAAGAAAAGATTTTACATCTCCCTCGTGTTAACGATCCCTGTACTGGTTCTCTCCCCTGCAATTCAGAGTTTTATCGGCTTCAAGTTTGAATTTTCCGGAGCACTGTATATAATTTTCATTCTTTCATCAATTATATATTTCTACGGTGGATTACCTTTCCTTACAGGATTTAAAAATGAGCTTGCCAAGAAACAACCCGGCATGATGACTTTAATTGCGGTTGCGATTAGTGTCGCGTACTTTTACAGCACCGCTGTGGTTTTTGGTTTGGAAGGCAAGTTCTTTTTCTGGGAACTCGCAACCCTTATTGACATCATGCTTCTCGGGCATTGGGTGGAAATGAGGTCTGTTTTGGGTGCATCTCGAGCCTTGGAGGAGCTTGTAAAGATAATGCCATCTGATGCCCATCTGTTGAGGGATGGAGAGATCGTTGATGTCAAGGTTGAGGATTTAAAGACTGGANACATGGTCTTAGTGAAACCGGGAGAAAAAATTCCAGTTGATGGAGTTGTNGTGGATGGAGAGAGTTCTGTTAATGAAGCAATGCTAACTGGTGAAAGCAAACCCATAACGAAAAAAGCTGGAGACAAAGTCATTGGAGGGGCAATAAACGGTGAAGGCTCTCTCACAGTAAAGGTGGAAAAGACAGGAAAGGACACGTATCTGAATCAGGTGATAGAGCTTGTTAGATCTGCACAAGAAACCAAATCTAAAACTCAGGATCTTGCGAATAAAGCTGCATTCTTTTTAACAATAATAGCTTTGAGTGTTGGGGCGATAACTCTTGTAGTTTGGAACTTGTATGGCATGGAGTTCGTATTTGCGATTGAGAGAGCGGTGACCGTGATGGTCATAGCTTGCCCTCATGCTCTTGGGCTTGCAATACCCTTGGTGGTAGCAGTCTCAACATCCTTAGCGGCAAAATCGGGACTGCTCATAAGAGATAGAACCGCTTTTGAAAGAGCTAAAGATCTGCAGGCGGTTATCTTTGATAAAACAGGTACACTGACTGAGGGCAAGTTCGGTGTGACAGACATAATCTCTTTAAATGGGTTAAATGAGAAAGAAATCCTGAAAATTTCTGCATCTCTGGAAAGCAGTTCGGAACATCCGATAGCTGGAAGTATAGTCGCGAAAGCGAAGGAAAGTAAAATTGGTTTATTGCAAATTCAAGATTTCAGGGCGATTCCGGGTAAAGGTGTGGAGGGAAGGATAAATGGAAGGAAGTACATGGTCGTCAGCCCAAACTACCTTAGGGAGAATAAAATTTCGCTTGAAAACAGTGAAGTTGAAAAACTTGAACAGCAGGGGAAGACTGTCGTGTATCTTCTTGAGGAAGGTACCCCGGTAGGAGCCATAGCACTCGCGGACATCGTAAGAAAGGAGTCAAAAGAGGCAATAGAAAAGCTGAAGAGCTTGGGTGTTAGATGCATAATGCTTACTGGCGATAACAGATTTGTAGCAAAGTGGGTTGCAGAGGAACTTGGATTAGATGATTATTTTGCGGAAGTACTCCCTCATGAAAAAGCGGAGAAGGTAAAGGAGGTGCAGAAAAAATACACTACCGCGATGGTTGGGGATGGGGTGAATGACGCTCCCGCGTTGGCTCAGGCTGATGTGGGTATAGCCATAGGAGCGGGAACGGATGTCGCAGTGGAAACAGCAGACATAATTCTTGTTAGAAACGACCCGAGGGATGTTGTGGATGTAATTAAGCTCTCGAGAAAGACATACTCGAAGATGTTCCAGAACCTTCTGTGGGCAACGGGTTACAACTCGTTTGCAATACCCCTTGCAGCGGGAATCCTGTACGGGTATGGAATACTTCTAACTCCTGCTGTGGGAGCGGTACTCATGAGTTTAAGCACTATCATCGTTGCCATAAATGCAAGACTTCTTAAAATGTAGTTTTGATGGGTTTTAAGAGAGGGCGTGTAGAGACTTCTTAAGCTTTTTTGCTAAAAGGTTTTATTCTTCCGAGATCACTGAAGCTCTATGCGGGACCTCAAGGTATTGATTACATTTCCCCTCGATGAAAAGTATGTTGAAAATATAGCCAACTCTATAGATGTTGAGGTGAGAAAGGAAACCGATGATGAAGTGATTAAAAGGATTGGATTCGCTTCTCACGGATGATGTAAGGAACAGCAATGTGATTGTCACATCTTCAAGGGGGATCCATGCCATACAAGCATTAGAACATGTCTTCTCTATGATCCTTGCTTGTACGAGGAAATTGAACGAAATCTTTGAAGAAAAAAAGATGAGAGTTTGGAAGACCAGACACCCTTTTCCGTTCGAATCCCTCGAGGAAGTTAATGGGAAAACAACGGGCATCATCGGTCTTAGCTCCATAGGGAGGGAAATTGNGAGAAAGGCTAAGTGCTTTGGAATGAGGGTTGTAGGGCTGAAAAGAAACCCGGAAGAAGTAGAGTTCGTGGATGAGGTGTATGGATTGGAGGAACTGGACATCATCTTAAAGGAGTCCGATTTTCTTGTAGTTTGCGTTCCGAAAACAAGTGCGACTACAGCTTTGATTGGTGAGAGGGAGATGAGGTTGATGAAAAAAATCCGCTTGTTTGGTAAACATTGCAAGAGGTGGCATTGTTGACGAAACCGCGTTGGTCAAGGCGCTTAGGGAGGGATGGATCTCGTTTGCATGCTTGGATGTATTCGACGAGAAACCCCTGAGAAAAGATTCACCGCTGTGGGAGATGAACAATGTCGTAATAACTCCGCATGTAGCGGGATCGTCACCTCATTATTGGGAGAGAGCTGTGGAGATATTTAAAGAGAACCTCAGACGATTTAAGGAGGGCAGAGAGTTGATAAATGTGGTGAATAAGGAACTCGGGTACTGATACACGGATCGTTAAGGATTGCTGAGTGAGAGAGCATCAACTGGTGATGGTAGAATAACGGTGAAATAAATTGAATAACTGGGAGAAATCGTCACAACCAGCTATGTTTTTAATTTTTCCCAGTTGGATAACTTAAGGATGCTTGGGCGAGGTAAATTTCAAAACTCCGAGAAACCGGGGGTGAAGTTTGTTACAGTAGGCGATGTAACGAACTATGCGTTCTGTCCTAGGTTGTGCTATTTTAGAATGAGGTTCACCGAAAGTCCGGGTATTAACTCCGCAATTAAGGAGATTTTTCTGAGCTTGAGGAAGGGATTTGATGTTGAATGGGCTAAAAACAGATTTATCGAGAAGGGAGGTGAGGAAAAGGTCTTCCATTCTGCTTTTAAGAAGTTTAGAATGAATGATGAGCTTTATAAGTTAGCTCCCTTTGAGTGGGAGGTACCGCTCTCATCCAAGAAATTTAGATTGTCTGGTGTGGTGGATGAGCTATCGATCATTGATTCCGAGATAGTTCCGTTAGCAATCTCATCATCTTCTCCGAAAGAAGGTGTTTGGTTCAAGGATTTGATTAAAATCTCGTGTTATTCTCTCCTACTGTCTGAAAACAAGGAAAAATTTGAGAACTTCAGATTTAAGAACCGGGGATTTGTATACTATGCTATCAATGGAAGGTTAGTTGGTGTCAGCATTGGGAGACTGGAGAGAATCAATGTTATAAGGATTATTGAGAGGGTGACGAGGTTGAGGAAAGGTTTCGTTCCCGAAAGAAAAGAGTCCGGAAGGTGTAGAATCTGCAGTTTTCGGGAGTCATGTGATTCTGTCAAATCCACATTCGCATCGAGATTTCTTTGAGTTATAAAGGTCTGTCGATATATTAGAATTTTTGAAGTAGGAAGAACTAAATGATTATTTAAGCTCGTCGAAAGTCTTCTGGTGCTTGTACTTCGAATACAGATATACTGCGGCTCCACCACCACCTATCAGTATAGCTATTATCGCTCCCACAATAACGAGTTTATCTCTCTGTTCATCAAAGAATGATGGTTGAGGTGTGGATGCGGTCTGAGTTGGAGTGGGTGTTGGAGTAGGGCTTTTAACCTCGTCGATTTTCTCTCTCAACTCCGCGATGTATGTATTTGCCTCCACTGTAAGCTTCTGAACCTCCTCAGTAACATCTTTCGAGCGTTTTATGGCATCATCAAACTTGTTGTTTTCGAGATAGTCCTGTGTTTTATCGTTCTTCTCCACCAAGTTGGTATATTTGCTCTTGAGGTTTATTAGCTGGAACTCATAGCTTGATACCGCAAGCCCCGCATCTCTTGCCTCTCGAATGGTTAGTTCGAATTCAACAAGCAAAACCGAGAGCTTATCGAGTTCATCTCCAGCTTGTTCATACACGAACTCGGCTTCAGCCTTTTTTAATTCAACTTCAGCAGAGTCGAGCATCTTTTCCGCGTTATTCAGCTTTTCATCAGCCTTTACGTAGTCCCCTTCTTTGTAATAGTTGTCGGCGAGCGTGATGTTCTGATTCGCCTTTTCGAGGTAGTCATCCGCCTTAACCGTTACCGCACCCTCATCTTCAAGCTCATTCGATCTATCGTGAAGGTTGTTGTATCTTATCTTTATGTCCTCGATATCCTTTGTGAATTGGTCGAGGTTCAGCACTTTTATCTCCACAGCGGGGAGAACATCCTCATCTGCATCGGAAACCTCGATGTACAGTGCTTTCACAGTTTCAAGTCTTTTCTCAACACTTGGTACGGTTCCTTTTACCTCTACCTCTATTTCGTCGACTCCTCCTGAGCTTCCGGTATCTCCTATTTTGAAGGACATCTTTACCGTTCCATCAAGCACCTCGCATGTATCTTCGGGATTTTGACATCTCCCGTTGAGGTATTGGTGCTGGATCGACGCCCCGGTTGCGAGAAAAACAGTCGCTCTTAGTGTGACGCTGTCAAGAGATGAGTGAACATAGTAGTATCTGTTGTCAAGCTTCACTTTGAGGTCATCTTCTGCAGGTACAACATAATATAGGAACTCAAGCCGTTCCCCCGGCTTGTAATAGCTTTTCCCAACACCTTGAACATTTGGTTCTCCAAAATCTGATGTGTTTAGGTGTTCTGCAGCATAAACAACTCCTGTGGAAAGAATTAGAGTAACAANTAAAATTATTGGAGCTAAAACTCTCGTTTTCTTCATGATTACCCCCTTAGAATAACGGTTCTATGTCTTCATCAAATAAAGCGAGAGTTTTCTCCAATCTACTCTTCTCAGCCCCTTCAGCCTCCTCTCTCGCCTCTACAGCCAGTCTCTGGAGCTGTTTTACCCTCGGAATGTCTGTAACATTTGCAAGCACAACCAATGCGGCAACATATTTTGTTCTCCTTGTCGGGTAGTCACCCGCTCTAACCTCAACTCCTGAAATCTGCTCCTCGAGCCAGAGCTTGGCTTTCTCTATTCCCTTCCTGTCCAAGTGTTCGGGAGGTCCTGCGACGAGAACAAGAGCTTTTTCAGCACTTCTGATGTTGCATGGTACCGACAATCTGCCGAGAGCAGCTCTTCTCACAAGTGATGCAATCTTCATGGATTTATCCTCATCGAATGTACCTCTATCCTCTCGTTTGAAGAGGTTTTTAAGGCTGAATTTTTTCTTCTCTTTCTCCTCCTCCGTTTCAGCCATTGAGGTGGCATAGCCAATCGAGGATATCCCTCCTCCTTTGAATGTGTTTATTACTTCCGAGCTATCCACAACCATCTCTCCGACCATTCCTTCCTCAACTGGCTCTCCAGCTCTCGCAAGAACTGCAAGCCTCCTCACTATCTCTTCGTTAATTTTCGCAAA
>MTMT01000070.1 GCA_002010195.1 Archaeoglobus sp. JdFR-32 | reverse complement strand
CCCCTCCCGCCTCTACGATCCTTTTTATTATCCCCTCATCCAGAGCTTTCGTGTACACCCTTCTGCTTGCGGGAGCCACCAAAAGCCTGACACCTTTCTTTATCTTTCTCCCTTTGAGAATCTCTGCAACAACCCTCAGATCGGATATTCTCCCGTTTGTGCAGGTTCCAATGTAGATCTGATCAACCTCTGCTCCTTCAACCTCTTCCACGCTAACCGCATTATCTACATTATGGGGCTTAGCAACCATCGGCACAACATCGCCGAGGTCGTAGTAAAATTCCTTCTCATACTCCGCATCCTCATCAGTCTTAATCTCTCTGAAGTCCTCTCCTCTACCGAGGTCGAAAAGATACTCTTTTGTTCTATTGTCTGAAGGAAATATCCCTGCTTTTGCACCACACTCCACAGCCATGTTCGCTATTGTTAGTCTCCCTTCAACATCTATTCTTTCTACTCCTACGAACTCCATTGCCTTGTATGTTGCTCCATCAACTCCGAGGTCTCCGATTATCCTGAGAATCAGGTCTTTGGCGTAAACACCTTTGGAAAATTCTCCATCTATTTCGAACCTGAACGATTCCGGAACTCTGAACCAGTTCTTCCCAAGCATTATTGCAACCGCAACATCCGTTGACCCCATCCCGGTTGAGAATGCTCCAAGACCACCGTATGTGCATGTGTGTGAGTCCGCTCCAACAGCAAGGTCTCCGGGCTTTATGTACTTCTCCACCATTATCTGGTGAATTATCCCCTCACCCGGCGGATTGAAATCCGCCTCACACTCTTCCGCGAACTCCCTTATCATCTTTTGATCATTACTTAATTCCTTTCTTGGAGAAGGAGAAGCGTGATCTACGAAAAAGTGGGTAATATGGCATGCCTTAAGCTCGTCCCGCACCTCAGTCATATTCCTTATCTGCCTTATCGCAAGGGGTGCGGTCCCATCCTGCAATGCTATCTGGTCTATCTTCGCCACCACTATATCTCCAGCTCTCACCTCTCTCCCACTTTTTTCGGAGAAGATTTTTTCCGTTAGTGTTGGCATGTGGTCACCTCTCACTTTGATTGTACCTTTGATTACAACCAAAATCCCAAAATAAAATATTTACCCTTTCTCTTGCGGGGGGTGGAATCAAAGGCATTAGATCAAACCCTCTCTTTTCAACTCCCTGTATGCAAGCTTTGCTATTCCTCCAGCTATATGGCTCTTAATTTCTGAATCACCTTCTAAGTATCTCTCTACCTCTTTCTCATCTGCATTAGCTATATTTTTTACCGTTTGCTCTGTTATTCCGAGTTCTTTCGAAATTTCCGAATATGTCTTCATCGCCTCGTTTCTTAGGACTACAACATAAGATGCCTCAGCGAGACTCGGAAGCCATGTAAGGTTTCTGTATTCCATCAACCTTTTTAGACCTCCTATTAGCTCAATACCCTTTAGAAATACTTTTTCAGCCATTTTATCTATATCTTTTGTTTTCCTCGGTTTAATTACCTCCATGCGTCACCCCCTCCTTTTCGCTGATATACTCTTTCAACGGGGAAATTATGTCGATCGTTCCGAGTTCGGTGATTTTGAATATCCATGTTTCTGGGTCGTGGAGAGCTAATCTGCACCCGTCAATCCTTATTGTTCTCAGTACGCTTCCCAAGGGTAGTTTGTAGAGGTTCATATCCCATCTGTTATCTATCAGTTTTTTGTCCAAGATTATTGTCCCATCTACTATGTGGGCGACCGCGAGCCCTCCTGCAGCCTCTGCACTCTCACCTGCTTGGGTCGATCTTTTCTGGGAGACGAGTATTCCAGTTTGTTTGAATTTTTTCAGAAAGTTAAAGAATCTTCTCACGATAAGTCTTGCCATAACTTCTTTGTGCTCGTATAGACCGGTTATGCTGTCTATAACACATACGGATGTTTTTTTCTCCTTAATTGCGTAAGCCATCGTGTCGATCAATTCTGCAGGATTCTCTCTAAGTTCATCGTCCTGTGACACATCGATAACAATAATGTTTCCCTCAACCTTGCTGAAGTCCATGTTCAGGGCGTTGCATTTCTGTTTTAGTGCGGAGTAAAGGAATTCTGCCGGATTCTCTACGGTTACGAAGAGGACTCGGTATCCCCGACTAGCCTGGGTAATTGCGAATTGCTCAACGAGGACACTTTTTCCGGTATCTGGTATTCCTGTCAGGTTGAGTATGGAGAGGTAAGGTATCCCTCCGAGAGGTCTTTTTATGAACCTATTTCCAATCTTCTCTACTCTATAGAACATCTCATCAAGTTTTGTTCCTGTGGGGATACCGAATACATCTTCAGATGAAGGGCTAATCTCTCTAAGCTCGAAGTATCTTTTTTTCATAATCTGAGGTACTCTTGTTTTGAATAAAAAGTTTCATCCCGGATTTGGCAGGGTTAAGGTCAGGGTGGTGCTGGGTTGTGTATGGTGGTGCGGGCATATAGTGAGATGGGTTGTTGGTTGAGCTCGGTTTGTATCGGTCTGTGTGAGCACAGAGTTGGTGGGAATTAAGGTGTTAGAAAAAAGTAAGAAAGAATAGTTGAAAAGGAAAGGGGGGTGGTGGGATGGGGCGAAAAACAGTTTGTCCATCCTCCACCAGGGGGCAATAAAATTTGATTAATCAAGATATATAAGGGTAGTTCGGTTTTCTCAATTACTCTCACACCCGTTCAGATCGAATGAGTCACCATCCACAGCAAAATGAACTCTTTCATCGGCGAGATATCTTTCAATTCTATCAATCTCTTCCCATGTTTGCGGATATATGTGGGTAAAAACGATTTTTCCAGCTTTAGAAAGTCTTATCAGGTCTTTAAGTTTCTCTGGAGTGGTGTGGTCTTTTGAATCATATCCAAAGGGGAGGGAAAGCTCATGAATTAGAATTTCACATTCCTTCCTGAATATCTCTTCCATAGGGGAGGTGTCACCGCTTATCAGGACTTTGCCATCGATTAAATACGCACAACTCTCAATTGAGTGGTTGGTTTTTATGGCTGAAATTTTGAATCCAAAGAGGTTGCATTCGCCGGAGATCTCATTCACTCTAAAGGAGAGCTTTCTCCTGAGGTACGGATACGCCTCGAAAAGGGACTCAAAATTAGATTTTGTGCCATTTGGTCCGATTATGATTGTCTCTCCCTTGCCACCCAACCATTTTGCTTTTAGGATTGCAAGAACATCTCCGTTGTGGTCTAAGTGGTTGTGGGTTAGCAGAATGGCTTTAACATCTTCGAACTCTATCCCCATCTGAGATAGTCTTAAATAACTGCCTATACCCGCATCCACGAGAACCTTATTTTTTCCCTTCTCTACAAGGACGCAAGATTGAGACATCCCTCTGTATGGGACTGCAGTCCCCGCTCCTACAATCGTGACTTTCATATGGTTAACTAAGGCTTTAATTTCAAAAAGTTTGCGAGTTTGTTTTTGACACCATCTATTTTTAATACATCCACTCCCTCATAAATCTTGAAACCCCTCTCTATCTCTTCAGAAACATTTTTTCCGAGGGATTTTGAAAAATTATGGATGTACCATTCGATTGCGGTTTTTGGGTTGGTTATGGATCTTATTTCGTATGCGTAGTACCTTCCTTCCTCTAAGAATGTGGAGTAGTCTCTCTTCTTATCTCTGAATCTCTTAGAGTGCTCCCATTCTTCGAAAGGAGGTCCAATAACTTTTTTTATGTTTGACAATCTTCTAACTTGGGTCTCGAAGATTAGGACACATTTTTCCAGTACGAAGTAGTCTGAGTTCAGTGGCATGAACTCGGATTTCTCGAGAAATTCGTGAATCTTCTTTCTTGCTTTTTCAAGCTGGGTGTGAAGGTTGTCCTCCACTATGTTCGGTTTCTCGAACTCCACAGCATAGATTCCGCTTGCCCTTCTCTCGATTTCCGTTTCAATGTCACGCTTTGAAATTTCTTTAACTCTTTCTGGGAAAAAGAATCTCTCTGATGGACTCAACACGAAATCCCTGCATCTTTCCACGAATTTTGCGAGATTATTCAGGCTTAAGTTTGCTGAGACATTTCTCCTGCTATCTACTGGATCGATAACGAACAAGCCATTAACATTCTTGTCGTAGAGTTCTTTTTTGTTCATTACATCTATTTTAAGTCCTCTCTTCCATCTGCATGCCCTTTTCACTAGCTTGTTAAAACTTCCGTAGTGGATGATTAACAGTTCGCAGAGGTATCCTGAGAAACCTCTAACGCTATATTCTGCACCGTAAATTCCTCCAGATTTTAAAAAGGATTTAAGAAGTCTAACCTCGTCTTCGAGTCCTTTTATACGGTTTTTAACCCATTTGTGGTGAAACGGAGTCCTGTCAACNGCAGATTTAATTTTTTCAACNCTTTCGAGCTTGTAACATGGCACAACATCTACCTCGACGCCATCAACATATCCNTGTATGTAGGGATGGGATGCGTACCTTTCATCCCACTCATCAACGACTTTCTTTCCGATCTCCAGACCTACCTTCTCCAGAACATCCATCATGTACTCTTCTGGAAAGAGGAGAAACAGGTCTATCTCGAGGCTACCTTTCAACCAAGTGTTCCTCGCGAAGGATCCGAGGAAACTATATTCTATTTCTGGATAGTCTTTAAGAACCTCTGCAAGTCTTTTCTCGAGTTTCCGTTTTGCGTTTAAACCTCTTTTGACCTCCTCTTCAGGAGGTTTTAACTCTCTAATAACTCTTTCTACGATTTTTTTGTATTCTGCGTCGAATTCCTTGAAGTCTATTTTCATAAATCTTCACCGGTAGCTTTATTTTAGCTCGTTTTAGCCCCCACCCTTAGCTCAATTTAAAAACCCTAACATCATCGTAAATCGGNCCTTTGGGGGTTAATGTACTCCTCTTAAGGTGGAATTTATCAACGATCATCTCTCCGAACTCGAAATTGCTGTAATCTTCAAGGGCTTTTAGTAGTTTGCTTCTCCCCCCCGAATCTATTCTCTTTATTCTCGCTATTGTTGCATGGGGCACAAATCTGTTCTCCTTTTTGAATCCGAGTTTAGCCATTTTGTCTTCAATCATCTTGGCAAGAGTCGTAATCTCGTCTCTCCCTTTTTCAACTCCAACCCATACAACCCTCATTTTTGATTGAGAGGGGAAGAACCCGATTCCCTTGATTTCGATGTTAAATGGTGGATGTTCCACCTCCTCGAGCTTTTTGATGATGCTGTCTGCACTTTTCACCTCTCCGAGGAATTTCAGGGTTATGTGGATGTTCTCCTTTTCAACCGCTTTCACTCCTCTTATATTGAAAAATCGTGATAGTTCGAAAATTTTTTCCCTCAGAGTGTCGTCCAAATCAACCGATATGAACAACCTCATCATAACACCAAGAGTAAAGAATATTAATCTGTTGAAATACCTTACCATGTAAATGAAATCGAAATCAGTGAGTCAGGAAAAGCAACCTAAAAGGAGAGATGGTGAAATAAAATACCTAATTCTGAAACCCCTTGGATATCCCCTGAAAGCGAGCTACCATGAATATCCGGTTGTTGACAACCCGAGAGTTTTTGAAAAGTATGCAAAAGACCAGTGGAAGGGGGAATTTGTCTCAAAGGGCAAACTCATTTTCGACATGCGAATGTTCCCCGATTTTGCGTTTGAAGTTGTTAACTCAGAACCTGAGTTTGGCTTCATAACTGATTCTACTATAATCTTGGTAGAAACACCTAACAAGTCGTTTGAAACTGAGATTGTAAGGGATGTTACATTGAACGATGTGGTTGGTCACGAGGAGGCTAAGAAGAAGGTGAGGGTGATACTCGAGTATCTCAAAAACCCTGAGAAGTTCGGAAAGTGGGCACCCAAGAATGTCCTCTTCTACGGATATTCTGGAACGGGTAAAACGATGATGGCAAAAGCCCTTGCAAACGAAGCGAAGGTACCTTTCCTGTCGATAAAGTCCACAAGATTGATCGGAGAGCATGTCGGAGATAGTGCGAGGAGGATTCACGAGCTATACGACAGAGCAAGACAGCTGTCTCCCTGTATCGTTTTTCTCGATGAGTTTGATGCGATAGCTCTTGATAGAAACTATCAGGACTTGAGAGGAGATGTGTCCGAGGTTGTAAACTCCCTGCTGACGGAGCTCGATGGAATTCAAAATAACGACGGCATTTGCACGATTGCGGCAACCAACAGAATTGAGATGATAGATTACTCTATTAAAAGCAGGTTTGAAGAGGAGATAATGTTCAGCCTTCCGAGCTTTGAGGAGAGGCTTGAAATACTCAGGAAGAATTTGGAGGATTTCCCGCTGAAGGTAAAGGCAAATCTCGAGACGATTGCAATGAACACTGAGGGATTCTCTGGAAGNGACATCGTTGAGAAAATCATAAAAACAACCCTGCACAGGGCTATTGCGGAGGGTAAGGAGATAATTTCAACCGAAGACCTCATGGTATCAGTTACAAAGGTCAAGAAACCCTCAACATCACCTCCAAAGCAGATGTTTGTCTAATCTCCATCTTTTAGACCAATCCCCACTCAATTTCAACAACCACTCCGGATGCATAGCCTAAGTAATAATTCCTCAAAAATTTTTTATTCACACACATACCTCAACAATCAATGCGCATTCCAAGAACAATGAGCACGCAACACCCGGATAATGTAACAATTCCTTTTTTCTCGGAGTCATCTGTGTTGAAGGGTGATGAGGAGATAAGAGAAGCGTATTATGTTTTCTCACATCTGAACTGCCACGAGCAGATGTGGGATCATGAGGGTAAAGAGGTGGACAACTATGTTGTAAAAAAACTTCTTTCGAGATATGAGCACTTTTTCAGGGATAAATATCTGGGGAGAGACTTCTTCATAACATTAAGAGTTCCCAATCCAACTTACGAAAAAGCTGAAGCGAAAATTTTACTGGAAACACTTGAAAGCATACCCAGAAGTTTTGATGCGTCTAAGGAGTTCTACGGAGAGGACATAGCACCAATATTTGAGGTAATATTCCCCATGACCACATCGCACATAGAACTCAATCGAATTTTCTACTACTATAAGAACTTCGTCATAGGTAAGCAGAATAAGACATTCTTCCATGGAGATGTTACGATTGCGGATTGGATAGGGGAGTTCAAGCCACACGAGATCAATGTGATACCTCTGATAGAAGATATGCCGTATATGCTGAACTGCGATAGGATCGTTAGAGCGTATCTTGAAGACAAGTATCTCGACTATCAAAGGGTTTTTCTCGCTAAATCAGACCTGTCTCTGAACTACGGTGTTATCTCATCCTCCTTAGCTCTGAAGATAGCACTTTCAAGACTCGAAAAACTTGAAGATGAGATATCAACTGAGATTTATCCTATAGTTGGATTCGGTAGTGCACCGTTTAGAGGGAATCTCCGCCCCGACAATGTTGATGAGATACTCGANGAGTGGGCGAATGTGCAGACATTCACTATTCAGTCAGCTTTCAAGTATGATTTTCTTGAAAATGATGTTAGAAGTGCAATTGAAATCATCAATAACTTTAGCAGAAAGAGCAGACTGGTTGAGGAGGAGCAATTGATGCCCATAATTAGGAAGTGCTCCGAGGAATACAGGAGGTTCGCTTTAACCCTTGCGGGGTTGATATCCGAAATATCTCAATATATACCGAAGAGGAGGGAGAGAAAGCTACATATCGGTTTGTTTGGATATTCGAGGGATTTGAACGGGATGAAGCTACCAAGAGCCATTCCGTTCTGTGCATCTCTGTACTCAATTGGACTGCCTCCTGAACTGTTTGAGGTGTTCTCCTTGGATTCTAAGGAGAGAGAAGTAATTCTTGAAAATTACGATTACGAGAGGGAAGTTGCGGAAGCACTGAGGTATTTCAATCCTGATTCCCTGAAATTAATTCCNGAAAAACTTGCTGAGAGAATAAAGATAGATGAGCTTGATATTGACTACGAGGTGGACGAAAACCACAACTCCATAACCTCTGACATAATAAAGAATCTCGGAAAAGGGGAAAGAAGTGTGATCGAGGAGAAGGTCATTCAGTGTGCGTACTTAAGAAGGTTTTTGGGGTAGCTTACCGTTACCGTTAACTGTTATTTGTTTTTTGTAGCATTCCTCGTTTTAGAAAGATTCCATCAAATCGAAAAAGTATATTAAATCAAACCAAATCATTAATCCATAGGTGTCTCTCATGAAACATCTCGTGTCCATAGCGGATTTAGATAGAGATGAGATAGAGGAGATACTCGATCTGGCTGATAGATTAAAATCGGAGAGATACAAAGGAATGATCGCAGAGTATCTCAAGAATAAGAGTCTTGCTATGATTTTCGAACTGCCATCAACAAGAACGAGAGTATCTTTTGAGGTCGCAATGTCCGACTTAGGTGGACATGCACTGTATCTCGGCTGGAATGACCTTCAACTCGGTAGAGGGGAGCCTATAAAGGACACCGCCCGAGTTCTATCGAGGTATGTTCATGGAGTCATGATAAGGGCGAGAAACCACTCCATTATTAAAGAGTTTGCTGAACACTCTTCCATTCCTGTGATAAATGGTCTGAGCAATCTTGAACACCCATGTCAGATTTTGGCTGATCTGATGACGATTAGAGAGTATAAAGGTACCCTATCGAAGATAAAGCTCGTGTGGGTGGGGGACGGAAATAATGTTTGCAACTCCTTGATTCTCGCCTCCTCCATCATGGGTATTAGCATGGTTTACTCAACCCCTCCGGGTTATGAGCCAAACCAGGAGATTGTTGAAAAGGCAAAGAGCTTGGGGGGAGATATAGCTTATGTCCGTGAGCCGGATGAAGCTGTTGCAGGAGCGGATGTAATTTACACCGATGTATGGACATCTATGGGACAGGAAGAAGAAAGAGAAAAAAGATTGAAGATTTTTAGGGAATATCAGGTCAATACATCACTTGTTGAAAAAGCAAATGAGGATGTCATCGTTCTTCACTGCCTCCCAGCCCATAGGGGTGAGGAAATAACGGATGAGGTTATGGAAAGCTCGAATTCAGTTGTTTACGATCAGGCGGAAAACAGACTCCATGCTCAGAAAGCAATCCTCGTAAAGCTACTCGGAGAGTGAGCGGATGAATGTCAGGAGGGTGCTGAATGGTAGAATCTGATAGCATCTCGGAGAATGCGGGTTTTAATCTAACACTCTCAGAAAAATCACTTGAGGAAGTTAAATCCCGGATAGTAGAGTTCATAAGAAAGAGTGTTGAGAACTCGAAAACTGGAGGAGTCGTCTTGGGGGTTAGTGGAGGCGTGGATAGTGCAACAGTGGCATTTCTGTGTAGCTACGCTGTTGGGAGTGACAGAGTCTTTGCGTTAATCATGCCTGAGAAAGGTGTTACGGAGGAGAGGGATGTTGAACATGCAATAAGAGTTTGTGAAATTACTGGTATAGATTACAAGATTGTGGACATATCTAAGGCTGTAGAGGAGTTTAAATCCATGTTTGATTGCTACGATGACTTGGCTATAGCAAATCTGAAACCGAGGATAAGGATGATAATAAACTACTACCATGCGAACTGTTTGAACAGAATTGTTGTGGGAACTGGTAACAAGAGTGAATTGATGGTCGGTTACTTCACGAAATACGGAGATGGAGGGTGCGATATTCTGCCGATAGGGGATTTGTACAAAACGGAAGTGTTTCAGCTTGCGAGATATTTGGGGGTTCCTGAGGAGATAATAAGCAAGAAACCGTCTGCTGGGTTGTGGAAAGGGCAAACAGACGAAGGGGAGATGGGAGTATCATACAGAGACCTTGACAAGATACTCCTTGCTATAGAGTTGGGCATGGAGTCTGAGGAGATTGTGGGTAGGTTAAACTTAAGTGAAAAAACAGTAAGGAATGTTTTTGAGATGGTTGAAAGAAGTGAGCACAAGAGGATGATGCCATCAATTCCGTCTCTGAGGGATTTGGTTTCGTATGGCAAGGTCTAAAATCTGATAGGTTTTAAGAGTCTCACGGGATTTTAATCATCTTTGAAAGCCTCTTCAAAGATTTCTATGTATTCTGAAGGTTTGTAGAGGAATTCAAGTTTCTCAGGGGTTTTTATTAGCTTGTAGATCTCATCACTTCTCTTCAAGCCTAGCTCTTTTGGTAGCCTCGGTTTTACAAATCTGATTTCTGGCAGTCTTGAGTAGTTTTGATTCTCAACCCATCCATCATCGGTATAGTAGTATCCCGCACCTCTCATCTTTGTGTAGGGCTCGTACAGGGATGAAAACTTACTGTAAACCCAGTTACACGATTTCAAGTTCTTATTTGTTGGGTTAATCATAACATGTCCGTAATTCGGTGGAATTATCACCTTGTCTCCTTCCTTTGCGGTAACAACAATCACATCTTCTAATTCATCATCTCTCACTGGCTTTTGCAGGATGAAGTAGGCGTTACCTTCAAGAATTTCGTATATCTCCGGNTATGTCAGTCCTTTTTCCACCTCGGGATGGTAGTGTCCGTATGTTTTAAGNAATTCCTTTCCGATTTTTCCGTTGGATGTGAATGTGAGGTCATATCTGACTGAATGCTCAATTATCTTCTCCCTGTCGCTCTTACTCAGGTAAACATCTCTGAACATCTCGTAAGCGGGAAAGTTCTCCATTTTTTCGAGTTCTTCTGGAAAAGCAAGAACCGGTTTTAAATCGAATAGATATCTTGTTTCAGATTTGAAAATTCTTCCTCCTATTTCGANTTCCATGGATTTAAATCAATATTCCCTATTATAAAATTTATTGTTGAGCGGATGGAGAGGAAACGGATTATTTTAACAATTAATCATTTTTTATAGCCCCATTTATTGATTAAACCATAATATTAATTCCATCCATTAATTAAACCGGAAAGATTAAATATTATTTAGAATAAAGCATTCAAGATGCAGATAACACCGATGGAGGTCTACAAGCTATTACCNAAGACTAATTGCAAAAAATGTGGTGAACAAACATGCATGAGCTTTGCGTTCAAGCTTATAAACAGGGAAAAGAACCTCGAAGACTGTACACCCATTTTTGAGGAGAAGAAGTACTCTTCTCAGCTTCAGGATCTGCAGAAATTGCTCGAACCCTTAAAATCTGCGACAGAGACGGGGTTGATAGTCGAGGAGGATTTGTGTTCTGGATGTGCTAACTGCGTTGTTGTGTGTCCGGTTCACGCATCTGATGACCCCAAGGGGATGGGTTCGGGTTTTGGAGCGACGATTGACGATCCGATACTCAGGATAGAGGATGGAGTTGTCAAGGTTATAAATATGAAAAAGTGCAGGAGGTACGGGAAGAACAGAATACTGTGTGTTGCGTGCAGAGAAAACTGTCCGAGTTCTGCTATAAGATTTCTGGAGGGCTGAGTATGGTTGTATGCAGTGGATGCTCATGCTTATGCCCGGACATCGTGGTTGGGGACAGGATATATCATGCGTGTAGGAAAGGCTCAGCGATCTTCAGGTATGCAGATGAGAACAGATTAAAGCCAACGGTGGATGGAAAAGAAGTGGATGTAGATACCGCTTTAGAAAAAGCTGGCGAAATGATAGCAAACTCAAAAAAATTTGCGATATATGGGTTGGACACGATCCCGCTGGAGGCACAAGAGCAAGCAATAGAGCTTGCGGAGAAGAAGAACGGGTTTATCGATGACAACTCCTCCTTCTGCCTCGGGGATTTCGTTGAGATGATCTTGAAGAATGAACTCCCATCCACAACTCTCGATGATGTTAAGGACTACGCCTATGTAATTTTCTACTGGGGAACGGATCCCTATCACAGCTTATCCCGTCATCTCTCGCTCTACACATACTATCCGAGGGGAAAAAAGAGGCAGAGAGGGTATGAGGAAGACAGGTTCCTCGTCATCGNAGACATAAGAGAATCGGATACATCGAAGCTTGCTAAGAAGAATGCGAGGTACATCAAGGTTGAGGATGACATTTCTCTTGTGAACTCCTTCATACAGGTTCTTGATGGAAAGATACCGGAGTATATGGATGTCTCGAGAGTCATCACCGAGATGAAGAAATCCGATTTCAATGTGATATTTGGTGGGCTTGGGTTAAAGTATGGGTTGGACGGTAGATACGATGTGTTTAAGGTGATGGTTAGCAGGCTGAACGAGGTAACGAATGTTTACTTCCTGCCAGCTGGTTTTCATTCGAATATGAGAGGGTTTAACGAGCTTATGTTTGAGAAAACCGGACACATAAACAAATACTCATTTGAATACGGAGAGTCGAGAGATGAGTTTGAGTTTAAAAGTCTTATCAGAGGATCGAATGTGGATACAGTTTTGGTGATNGGTTCGGATCCACTAAATTCCCTTCCGTTTGATGTCGCTCTTGGATTAAGGAAAGTGAATCTGATAGTTGTTGACCCTAAAAGGTCTCTCACTTCGACAATAGCTGATGTGACGATTCCGTCAGCGGTAACCTCTGTTGAACAAGGAGGCACCATGGTGAGGAGTGATGGAGCAAGGATAAGGATTGAACCTTTGAAGGATGTGGAGTGGACTGATGAGAGAGTACTTAAAAGGTTAAAGGAGTTGGTGTGAATTATGAGGTTCTCGAAGTTCCTGAAAAAGTTGACGATTGAGGTTGTTATTGCAAGGAACTCAAAACAAGGTGAAGCTGTGGAGAATAAGTTTTCAAGGAAATTTCAAGAGAATTCTGCAGTTGTATTCCTGAAAAAAGAGTTTGCGGAAAAAATTGGGTTTAAAGATGGGGATGTTGTTGAGGTTGAGAGTGAAGGGAGGAAGGTAAATCTAAGGGTGAGGTATTCCGATTCAGCACCNGAAGGGGGAGGACTCATGCCTAACAGCATATACTCGAACTACCTTACGGAGAATATGAAGAGGTTCCACGCGAGCATAACACCTTCTGATGGAGATGTTACCGAGGTCGGAGATATTATTAAAGAAATTAAATTTGGTAATAATTAGTAATAACTTGTATCATGTTAGTAATAATTAGCGAAAAATATCGATTAGCTTATAAATCATACAGCTTAAAGTCCAAAAAATAAATCTGGGAAAAAATTCCGGATTCTCGATCCGGAAGGGAGGGGGACTCGGATAGAATATCGGGTCTGAGGGTACGCATTGAGAAGGGCAAAAGAAGTTTAGCTTATAAGTTATTGGTAAGGAAAAGTATATTACTTATAGAAACCAAAGAATGGGATATAGGAACCGGAGGTGGAAAGGGTGGTTTTTGAATTGAAAGAAGGCATATTTGTTCTGGATGAATTGAAGAATGTTAGTATTAAAATAGGCAAAGTGATAGAGGAAGAGGAGGAATGGACCGAACCGATCGGCCCAACACCAATGCCCGGAATTCTTGAGTTGAGAAATTGGGACAGGAAACTTATGGAGAGGTACGAACCGTTCTATGCTCCAATGTCCGATTACTGCAATCTCTGTACAATGGGGCCTTGTGATCTCTCGCAGAACAAGAAGGGAGCATGCGGTATCGATTTGAAAACGACCAAAGCAAGACTTGTAACTATTGCATGCTGTATCGGTGCTGCTGCACACACCGCACATGCACGACATCTGTTGAACCACATCATAGAGGAATACGGAGAGGACACACCGATAGATCTTGGACCGAATATAAATGTTGAGGCACCCAACATCAGGCTTATCTGCGGAATAAAGCCAANGACACTAGGTGATTTGAGAGCAGCTCTTGATTGGGCGGAAAGCGAGATAGTGAAGGTGCTTCACTCCACCCATATAGGGAATGAGGAGGACTACATCGATTATGAATCCAAGGCAATGCATGTCAGCATGGCGGATCATGTGGGAATGGAGGTAGCGGACATAGCTCAGATGGTGGCTTACAATCTCCCTAAAGCTGAACCGGATACACCTTTGGTGGATACGGGATTTGGGATAGTTGACAGAACAAAGCCAGTTATTGTTGTTGTTGGACATAATGTGATGTATGCAAGACCCGTTGCAGATTATCTGGAGGAGCAGGGACTAATAGATCAGTTTGAGATTGCGGGACTTTGCTGTACCGCACATGACATGGTGAGATACAATGCTAAGGCAAAGATTTTCGGTCCGATCTACTATCAGCTTAGAGTCATCAGAGCGGGGTTGCCTGATGTGATAATAAGTGATGAACAGTGCATAAGAGCGGATCTGCTCTCTGCATGTAAATCAATGGGCATTCCTTTAATCGCGACGAGTGATGCAGCTTGCAGAGGACTCCCGAACAGAAACGATGATCCGGTTGATGAGATTATAAAGGACATCCTTTCTGGCAAAACACCCGGAGTTTTCCTTGATGACGGCGAAAAGCTTGCTGAAGTAGCGGTTAAGGTAGCACAAGAGATATTCAAGAGAAAACAGAAGAAAGAGCTTTTCCTCACGGATGAAGAGTTGAAAGAGGAGGTTAGCAAATGCACCCAGTGTATGAACTGTGTATTCACATGTCCACACAATCTGAGAATCGATCAGGGGATGAAAGCTGGACAGGATGGAGATTATAGCAAGCTCTCTGCCCTTGAAGAAGTTTGTATTGCGTGCGGAAAATGCGAACAGGTATGCCCGAAGAACATAAGAATCATCAATGTGATAATGAAAACAGGTTATAATAGTCTTGTAAGTAAAACAGGAAGAACAAGAGTAGGTAGAGGACCAATTCAGGACACAGAAATAAGAAATGTAGGTCAACCAATTGTTTTTGGCCAGATACCCGGTGTTATTGCTGCGGTAGGATGTATAAACTATCCTGATGTAATGCAGGACATCAGGGACATCTTGGAGGAGTTCTTGAAGAGGAGGTACATCGTCGTCACTTCCGGTTGTCATGCAATGGACATAGGAATGCTCAAGGATGAGGATGGACAAACACTTTACGAGAAATATCCCGGAAACTTCGATGCGGGATGTCTCGTGAACACCGGAAGTTGCGTTAGCAACTCCCACATAGCGGGTGCGGTAATCAAAATTGCGAACATATTTGCAATGAGACCACTGAGAGGGAATTACGAGGAGATCGCCGATTACACGCTGAACAGAGTTGGAGCGGTTGGTTTCAGCTGGGGTCCATATAGTCATAAAGCAGCGAGTATTGCAACCGGATTTAACAGGCTGGGAGTTCCTGTTGTTGTCGGACCACACGGAACGAAGTACAGAAGAGCCTACATCGGCAAGCTCTGGAAATCGGAGAAGTGGTGGGTGTATGACATAAAGTCAAGACAGAAGGTTCACATCGAACCCGCCCCGGATGTACTGATAGCTGCGGTGGAAACAAAAGAGGAGGCGATTGTACAGCTTGCGAGGTTGTGTATAAGACCGAATGACACCTCACAGGGAAGACAGATCAAACTAACTCACTATCTCGAACTTTCGCAGAAGTATCTCGGGGCATTGCCGGACGACTGGCACCTGTATGTCAGAAGTGAAGCAGATCTGCCGTTGAAGATGAAAGACTCTCTGCTGAAGATTCTCGAAGAGGAGCATGGATGGAAGATTGATTGGGATAAGAAGAAGATCGTTGAGGGAGCTATAAGGCACTTCGATGCAGGATTCAACCCAACGATTGTTGAAGCTGTTTATGAGAAATACACAAAGAAGTGAGGTGGGTAGTATGGCGTCTGAGAAAGTTTCGAAAGGGGAAAAGTATCCTCCACCAAAGAGATTTCAGGTTGCAGACATTCAGGTGGCAAGAGAGGCAACCGCGGTTAAACCAGAGGTTGTTGCAAAAATGCTCAACAAGGCCAAGAATCCAGTCCTCGTAACGGGCAAGTTCCTTCTGAGAGAGCCCGAGCTTGTGGATATAGCGGTTAAGTTCTACGAAAAAGGAATTCCAATTATCGCTACAGGAGGTTCAAGTAAGCCACTAATTGAAAAGGGAGTTAAACCACTATCTGTTGTGTACACTCTCCATCAGATAACCCAGTATATGCTTGATCCGGATTGGAAGGGGTTCAATGGAACTGCATACGATACGGTTGTGTACTTAGGATTCACACCTTACTACCTGAGCAGAATGCTCTCAGCTATGAAACACTTCTCAAAGATAACCACGATAAGCATTGACGAGTTCTACCATCCGCACGCAAGATTCAGCTTTACGAACCTGACGAAAGATAAGGAACTCCACTATGAGATGCTTAGAAAGGTGGTGGAAGGACTGGAGGAGAGAAAATAAAGAGATTTGCATTAATTTTTTCACATTTGAGGTAAAGGATAAATGCGGATTGATAGGTGGATGGAGGTGTTGTAATTGGTAGATAGAAAAAAGATAGAATTTCCAGAAGATGTTAAAAAGGTTGAAAGTGTTGGAGAAGAAGCAGAGTTTCCGTTTGACATCTCTCCCATGTATGAGGGTGAGCGAATTAGGAAGGGAGAGATGTATGTAGAATTGGGAGGAACTGAACAGCCGGGATTCGAACTTGTGATGGCTTTGTCTCCTGACGAAGTAGAGGACATGAAGGTAACGGTAGTCGGTCCAGATCTAGAGGAAATGGAGGAAGGCAAGGCTTATCCGTATGGAATGATTTACTATGTCGCTGGCTCCCAAGTTGAAACAGATCTTGAGCCGGTGATAGAGAGGAGAAATCACGACTTTCAGAACTACCTCGAAGGCTACATGCACCTCAACCAGAGATACGACATATGGATCAGAATTGGGAAGTCATCCGTTAAAAAAGGTTTGAAGAGCCTTGTGCAGATAGCAAAAGCCACAATGATGTTGTTCAAAAACGAGCTACCGTTTATCGAGAAGATAGAGGCAGTGTATATAACTGATGCAGATCTTGTTACAAAGGTTCTAAATGAGGTTGCGATGCGGATCTATGAGGAAAGAGACGCAAGGGTTGAGGCATTACACGATGAGGATGTTGACGAGTTCTACTCATGCACACTCTGCCAGAGCTTTGCTCCCACGAATGTGTGTGTTGTAAGTCCCGACAGGCCATCTTTGTGCGGAGCTATAAGCTGGTTCGATGGAAGGGCAGCAGCAAAGGTTGACCCGGAGGGACCGAACAGAGCCATACCCAAGGGAGAACTGATCGATCCAATTGGTGGAGAGTACTCTGGAGTTAACGAGTTTGCGAAGGAGGAAAGTGGTGGTGAGTACGAGAGAGTTAAACTTCACAGCTTCTTCGAGTATCCGCACACTTCATGCGGTTGTTTCGAAGTCATCGGATTTTACATGCCGGAAGTTGATGGTATCGGATGGGTTCACAGAGGTTATCCTGAACCAGCACCGAATGGCTTACCCTTCTCAACAATGGCTGGACAAACCGGTGGTGGAAAGCAGATAGCCGGATTCCTCGGAGTTGGAATAAGCTACTTTAGAAGCAAGAAGTTCATTCAGGCAGATGGAGGATGGTACAGGGTAGTTTGGATGCCCAAGGAACTGAAGGATAGGATTTCAAAGTACATACCAGATGATGTAAGGGACAAGATCGCAACAGAGGAGGATGCAAGAACGATAGATGAGCTTAAAGAGTTTCTTAAGAAAGTGGATCATCCAGTGGTGAAAGGTGTTGTTAGACCCGTAGATGGCAAAAAGGTAACGGATGGATGGGTTGAAGAGGAGGAAGAGGAAGAAGTTGTTGAAGAAGAGAAACCAGCAGAAGCTGTTCAACCAACTCCACAGCCACAGATGGCACAGGCTGTGCAGTACCCACCCACCCAGCTTCCCGTACAGCTACCCCAGCTACCCCAGCTACAACTACCAGCCCAATCTGCTGGCGGAGTTAAGCTCGTAATCAAGGATGCTAAGATCTATATTGATAAAATCGTCATAAAAAAGCCAGAAGAGAAGAAGGGAGGTAAGTAATTGGTAGTTATAGCAGTGACTGGCAAGGGTGGAACAGGTAAAACAGTTGTTTCTGCCCTCCTCATCAATTTTTTATCCAGAAACCACTCTTTATTGGCGGTGGATGCAGATCCTGACTCGAATTTACCTGATGCTCTTGGAGTTCAGCCAAGGAAAACTCTTGGTGAGATAAGAGAGGTTTTTCAAGTGAGCAGAGATGATATGGGGACGATGAACAAGGAACAGTGGCTTGAGGGGAAGATATATGGTGAAGCGATAACCGAAACGGATGCGTACGATTTACTTGTAATGGGGCGACCCGAGGGAGAAGGTTGCTATTGCTTTGCAAACAGTCTCCTCAGAGGAGTTTTGAGGAGGCTTATGAGGCATTACGATGTGGTGGTGATAGACACTGAGGCAGGACTTGAGCACTTTAGCAGACGAACGATAAGCTCCGCGGACTACATAGTTGTGGTGACTGATATGTCTAAGAAAGGTTTGGCTACCGCTAAAAGGATAAAGGAGTTGTCTAAGGAGTTGAAACTTAATTTTAAGAAGATATTTCTTCTAGGAAATAGAATTGTAAACAACTTCGGGGAGGAGGAGATAAAGAGGTTTGCGGATGAGGAGGGTATCGAATTGCTTGATTTACTGCCGTACAGTGAAGAGGTCGTAAATCTCGATTTAAGAGGAGAACCTATAACAAAACTTGATGAAANCTCAGAATATGCACGAAAGGTATTGAAAATTGCTAACAAGCTGGTTGGGTGATTGTGATGGGAAAAATGACAATAGATCAATTTTTCGAGCTTCTGAAGAAGTACGATATTGAGACTCTCGAAGGAGTTACGATCGAGGGTGACTTGGAGATAGAGGTTGAAGAAACACAGGTTGACCAATCTGCCATTGCTTATCTGTATTCAGTGGTTCAGGAGATCCAGAATTTCCTTTATCATGCGAACATCGCCATGGGTCACTTGAACAATGTGTCTAACTTACTCGGTATGCCAAATCCGTTTGCGGTTCAGGTTCCTTCCNTGTCTACTCCAACTGCTGAGGTAGTACCGCCAGCACTACCTGAGCCAGAGGAAGCAATTCCCATTCCAGAGCTTGCTAAGGCGAAGTTTGAGCCACTGAAGGTGGAGTATCNCGGAAAGATACAAGAGGTCGTTCTGGGTGCGACGAAGAAGGATGGAGGTACGAGAGGGGAGGTAGTGGTCCTTGGCGGGGAGAGGAGTTTACCATTCTATCTCTTCGATACGGATCAACCTCACTTGCCTGCGGTTGCAATAGATGTTTTTGATAGAAAACCAATGCTTGCAAAGGCTGTAAGAGAGCACTACGAAGATGTGCTTGAAGATCCCGCGGACTGGGCGAAGAAGGCGGTTAAAGATTTCGGGGCGGATCTTATAACACTACACCTCATAAGCACGGATCCACTTCTCGAAGACACTCCAGCAAGTGAGGCTGTTAAAGTGCTTGAGGATGTTTTACAGGCTGTAAAATGCCCGATCATCGTTGGAGGCAGTGGAAACAAAGAAAAAGATCCGGAGGTTCTTGAGAAAGCAGCAGAAGTCGCAGAGGGAGAGAGGATAATGCTCGCATCTGCAACTCTCGACATGGATTGGGAGAGGATAGCAAAGGCAGCAAAGGACCACGGGCATGTTATTTTGAGCTGGACACAGATGGATATAAACAACCAGAAAACGCTTAACAGATATCTGCTGAAGAGAGCGGGCATGGATCCGAAGGATATAGTTATGGATCCAACAACCGCAGCACTCGGGTATGGTTTGGACTATGCCTTTACGAACATGGAGAGGATAAGGATAAGCGGTTTGAGAGGAGACACGGATCTTGCATTCCCCATTTCGAGCGGAACAACGAATGCGTGGGGTGCAAGAGAGGCATGGATGAAAGACTCACCTATTGAGGAGGATAGTGATTGGGGTCCGAGGGAGCTGAGAGGTCCGATCTGGGAGATCGTTACCGGTCTGACATTATCTCTTGCGGGAGTCGATCTGTTCATGATGATGCATCCCGGTGCGGTTGCTGTGTTGAAGGACTTCATGAACACCCTTGGTGGAAAGATCTCTGGAAGTGTTGCGGATCCGGGAGACTGGATTTTCATGGAGGGATAGAATGAAGGTTAAGAGTCCTCTTGAGGTTTACAAATTCCTTCCTCAGACGAATTGTGGAGAGTGCGGGTTTGATACCTGCATGAGCTTTGCAGCACACATAATCGATAGAAGTATGAAGCCTGAGAACTGTCCACCACTCTTCAGAGATGCTGAAAAAGACCAGAAGATAAAGAAGAAGCTTGAACAACTTATAGAACTAACATCACCGGAAATCGCAGAAGTTGTGATCGGCACAGGGGACAATTCAGTGAAGATTGGAGGGGAAGATGTTCTCCACAGACATGAAATGACCTATTTCAATCCAACAGCATTTTTCTACGATGTATGGGACACTATGGGTGAAAAAGAGCTTGAAGAAAGGTGTTCAAAGGTTGTAGAATTCAGGAAGTTCTATGTTGGAAAGTTCCTGACACTTGACGGATTTGCTATTAGATGCACCTCCAACGATCCAGAGACATACAGAAGTGTCGTGAAGAAGGTTGCAAGTTATGGAAAGCCTATGATTCTTATCTCCATGAATCCGGACTGCATGAGGTCTGCTCTGAAGGAAGTGGCTGATTACAAGCCACTGATCTTTGCTGCAACGGAATCTAACTGGGAAGAAATGCTAAAACTCGCTCTTGAGTTTAAGGTTCCGGTTACCATAAGAGCTAAGGATCTTAATCTTTTAAAGAGTCTTGCAGTAACATTCAAATCGGCTGGGGTAAAGGAAATAGTTCTTGATCCGGTTACGGAACCTCTTGGGGATGGTTTGAAGGGAACATTCGAGAGAGTAGTAAACCTCAGAAGAACCGCAATTCAGGGAGAGGACAAAGACATAGCCTTCCCCATAATGATAACACCGATCTCTGCATGGCTCATAGATGGGGATGATGTTGAGAAAGCGTACTGGGAGACGGTCATCGGAAGTCTATTCATAGTTAAATATGCGGACATCATGATTTTCAGGAGCCTTGAGCCGTATTCTGTTATTCCGGAAGTAACACTGAGGTTTAACATCTATACTGATCCGAGAACACCCGTGCAGGTTGAACCGGGGTTGAGAGAAATAGAGAATCCGGATGAGAACTCACCTGTGTTCATAACAACGAACTTCGCACTGACATACTACACGGTGGAAAGTGATCTAACAAGCGCGGGAATTAGTTCTTGGCTACTTGTTTTGAACACAGAAGGACTTGGTGTTGAGGTCAGTGTTGCTGGAGGACAGTTTACAGCGGGTAAGGTTAAGGAGCTAATTGAGGAAACCAAGATTGCAGAAAGAGTCAAGCACAAGGTTCTTGTAATCCCGGGACTTGCAGCAAGGCTTCAGGGTGCAATAGAAGATGAAACGGGCTGGACTGTAAAAGTAGGACCAATGGATTCTGGAAGAATTAAAGGCTGGTTGGAGAATAATTGGCCTCCAGAGTAAAATCTTCTCTCTTTTTTAGATTTTTACATTTGTGTGTTGTTTTCGTGTCCGTGTCTTTATAGGTTTATCTGCTGTGAAGGTTGGTTAGTCGATTTGTAGAAAATTTATATAGCCCTCTCCCTCTTTTCCGATATGGAGTATTCGTTGAGGTGTGTAGATTGCAGTAGGGAATTTTATGAGGATTACTATTACACTTGTCCCGAGTGTGGGGGTTTGCTGGAAATAAAAATCGATCTGGCAAGTGTTGAAGTTGATTTTAGGTTAGATGGTCTTAATTTAAAGGTGTGGAAGTACAAATCTCTGCTTCCGATAANATCAAAGCCTGTATCTCTTTTTGAGGGTGGGACTCCACTCTATAGGGTAAATTACATTGAGAGGGATCTCGGTTTAAAGTCGGTTTATGTCAAACACGAAGGATTAAACCCATCTGGGTCGTTTAAGGACAGAGGTATGACTGTGGGGGTTACCAAGGCTATTGAGCTAAGGAGGAGTGCGGTTGCTTGTGCATCCACGGGAAACACATCCGCATCGATGGCGATGTATGCGGGTAAAGCTGGCTTAAAGGCATATGTCCTTCTTCCAGCGGGAAAGGTTGCTCTGGGAAAGGTTGCACAGGCTCTGATGCACGGAGCGAAGGTTATAGCGATAAAAGGTAATTTTGACACTGCCCTGTCTCTTGTGAGAGAAGTTAGCGAGAGTGAGAACTTCTATTTACTTAACTCGGTGAATCCATTTAGACTTGAAGGGCAGAAAACCATAGCGTTCGAGATTGTAGATGAGCTTGGGTATGTTCCGGATAGGGTAGTTCTGCCGGTGGGAAATGCAGGAAACATCTCTGCAATCTACAAAGGTTTCAAGGAACTTAAGGAACTCGGATTGATCGATAGCATTCCAAAAATGTGTGGAATTCAGGCAATGGGAGCGAACCCCATCTATAAAGCCTTTTTAACTCGAGCTGATGATATAACTCCAAAAGAAAATCCTGAAACCATAGCTACTGCAATAAGAATCGGAAATCCTGTTAATGCAAAGAAAGCATTGAATGCAATCTATAACTCGGATGGAGTTTCGGAAGAGGTATCGGATGATGAAATTATCAATGCCCAAAAGCTTCTGGCGGTAAAGGAGGGAATCGGTGTTGAACCCGCATCCGCATCATCTATCGCGGGACTCTACAAGCTCGTGAGAAATGGGGTTGTTGGAGAGGATGAGACTGTTGTTTGCATTACCACTGGAAACCTTCTCAAAGATCCTGAAACAGTCATAAGAGTTTGTGGGAAACCAATAGAGGTAGAACCAGACATTGAAAGCATAAAGAAGGTACTTTAGACATGAACCATATTAAAACCCTTCAGAAGCTTCACGAGATTCTGAGTGTGGAGAGGAAAATAGCTCAGGAGGAAGTAAAAAGTAGAGGTACATTTAGGGGAAGTGTTGTTGGAGGTAAGAGAGGTTACTATCTCATCTCGACATCTAAGGGGTTAACCGAGGGTACTCTTCTTGGAACGATCCTTGATGGAAACCCAGTGGAGCTTGGATATGTTATCAGGGTGGAGGAAACACCCAAAGGCTACATCTATCTTCTGAAAGCAATGGTTGAACCTGAAGGGGAGGTTGAACTCATAGAGATGGAGAATTTGATTTCCTACGACCTTCAACTGGATGTTATTAAGAGATACCTTGATGAACAGAACTTTCCAGAGGTCAGGATTCCTGACGAGAGCGATGAACCAGAATTTGAGTTCCTCGATGAGTACCAGAGGAATGCGGTTGGGAGGTCTCTTTGTCTTGGAGATAATGAGATCATGCCAGTTATAGGACCACCCGGTACTGGAAAAACGACTTTTATTGCATCAGCGGTACTATCTCATGCAAAGCGTAATGGTACTGTTCTAATATCATCTCACACCAACAGAGCGGTGGATAACGCGATAGAAAAAATTTCACAGATCTCTGATCTCTCTGCTGGAGAAGTTGTAAGAGTAGCACACGATTGGAAAATCTCACCATCGGTGAGGAGGTTCTCGTTAAGATATATTGCCGAAAGAGAGCTTGGAGAAAGTTTTGATAAGCTTCCAATTGAGGAGATGGCAGAAAAGTACAGAACGATAGAGAGAAAATCTCTTGAGATTTTATCCAGAGCATCGATCATTGGAAGCACTCTAATAAAGAGTGCAATGCATCCTTTGATAGATTACGAGTTTGATATTGTGTTTGTTGACGAATCTTCGCAGGCTTTAATCTCTTCCGCATTGCTGGCTATAGAAAAATCGAGCAAATCTGTTATGGTTGGAGATCCGTATCAGCTTCCACCCGTTCTGAGAAGATATNGGGACTCAACCTATTTCGGAGCATTTAACTTCTTTTTTTCTGGACACAGGACNTTGTGGCTAAGAAACCATTACAGGAGTAATGAGAAGATAATAGGTTTCTCCGCCAAATACATATACGGTGGTAAAATCATACCTCATGAGGTGTGTAAAGACATAAAGCTCGAGGTAAAAAGCAAGTCAAACCCCCTTCTCGATTCTGAAAAGCCGGTGGTGTTTGTATCATTAAATTCCGTAGAGAGTGGGAGGGGTAGCAAGAGGAACTACGATGAGGCTATTGCGGTTAGAGGTGTTTGCTCTGCACTTGTTGAGGAAGGTGTAAAAGAGGAGGATATTGGGGTGATTACCCCCTACCTTGCTCAAAAACAACTTTTAAGATCTATGATCGGGTTAGAGATAGAAGTAGATACGGTTGATGCGTATCAGGGTAGAGAAAAGGATGTGGTAGTTTTTTCTACAACCGCGGTGAGAGACTTAAGGTTTGCATGCGAGAAGAGGAGGTTTAATGTTGCGGTTACACGAGCAAGAAAGAAACTGATCGTTTTTGGTAATAGAAGGTCCTTCCTGATACCACAGAACAGAAATTCATTGTTGTATCAGTACTATCTGTATGCAAAAGAAAACGATGGGTATTTTGAAATTAGCACGGAATTTGATTTTAAACCTCTGAGGTGATTTGGNAGGTTAACCTGCTTGTACTCCTCGATCACAGTTTACCTGCGAGTCTTCTGCCTATTATCAATCTCTGAATCTCACTCGTTCCTTCATAGATCGTACCTACCCTCGCATCCCTGTAGTACCTCTCCACATCGTACTCCTTGCTGAACCCATATCCTCCGAAGATTTGAACCGCCTCGTAGGTAACCCTTATCGCGGTCTCACTCGCGAACAGCTTTGCAGCAGAGCTTAACGCCGGATCCGGTTCGCCCCTGTCAACTAGATACGCAGCCTTGTATATCAGAAGTCTGCTCGCCTCTATCGCTGTGTACATGTCCGCGANTTTGAACTGGATCGCTTGGTGCTCTATCAACGGTTTTCCAAAGGTTTTCCTCTCCTTTGCGTATTGGAGAGCTCTTTCGTAGGCACCTATGGCTATCCCCA
>MTMT01000055.1 GCA_002010195.1 Archaeoglobus sp. JdFR-32 | reverse complement strand
GAGAGAGGTGCAAAAAGAGTTAAAAAGCCAAAGAGGGTAAAAAAAGCCCAAGTAAAAGGCAATAGCCGGGAGATGGATATGTCCTACAGGTTCATAGATCCTACCAAAATCCCCGTTGAAGAGGATTGCATGGAGAGGGGTGAGGTTTTTGCTGGTGAGAGTGTTGAAGGCTATTTGTTGAACTGCTTTGAACTCATCGAGATGGGGAATGAGTTCGAAGAGGGGGTAGAGGTAGGATCTTTCGAAAATTTTGAAAATTCGAAAAAATTGCATGTAGGTATTCATGTGATTGTTGGTGGAAGGCTTAGCGATGAAACCCTATCCGCATTGGAGTCTGTAATAGGAGAGGTTCTGAACCGGATAAAAGGTGTTCAGTACAAGTTCAGGAAGGACAATGTTCAGTTGATTATCGACAAAAGATATNCCCTAAGCTTTGCTTTGGAGTGCATCGGGAGAATTCTCTTCTCCGTTTTCAAAAGCTTTGACATTGTTGAGAGGGTTAGAGTTAGGATAATCACAGATAAAGCTGAATTCGAGAAGCAACTCGAGATATCGAAGAAGATCCACGCGATAAGGGAGGTAAACCTCGGGAAAAGGGATGAGGAGGTTGATGAATACTATCTCTGTAGATCCTGTCAGCACTACCTCCCGTTTCATGTCTGTGTGATTACCCCAGAACGTCCATCTCCATGTGGAAGCCTTTGGAGCGAGGCAAAAGCATCAGATGAGTTGAAACTTGTCCAGTACTACAAACCCATTAAAAAATCAGAGTTAGAGAGAGAGTTGAAGCGGGAGTCCGATGGAAACATCGAAAAGGTGAATGTTCATTCTGTTCTTTCCAATCCTCCATCTACCGGACTGTACTCGGAGTTGATAGTATTCTACGACCCTACGATAGATGGATTCGGTATCGTTGATAGGTCTTTTAAAGAGAGAACACCCATAGGTTTGACATTTTACGAAATGGAGAAAATAATTATTGGAAGACAAGTTAAAGGATTTGTTGGTGTTAGTTTTAGTTATTTGAAAAGTGAGAAATTTTTAAAAGAGGATGGAGGATGGGAGAGGGTGTACTGGGTGTCACCGAGAGTTTACGAGCATATCAAATCCTTTCTACCCCAAAAGATCCTGAAAAGGTTGAGAACACCAAAACCTTAGCTTCCTTTCAGAATTTTTGCACATATCCTCTCCGGTTATACCCTATCAGCTATCCAATCCGTTATTTTCAAATAATTTGATATTCGAAGATAACCATATGGTTAGAGTCAGATTGTTTGCCAATTTCAGAGAGGCGATAAACCAAAAGGAAGTTGAGATAGAGGCTACCACCGTGAAGGAGCTTTTAATAAATCTCGTGAATAAGTTCGACAATTTGAGGCCCCTGATTTTTGAGAATGGTGATTTAAGAGATTATGTACACATAATGGTCAACGGAAAGCACATAAATCACCTAAAAGGCATGGAGACCGAGCTTAGCAAGGAGGATGTGGTAGCAATATTTCCTCCAGTTAGTGGCGGATGCTAGAGCTTAATTTTCTAACCTTGCCCCAAATCGATTCAAACTAAGCTGTGTAAGGAAAACTTAGCTCAAGAGGAGAATATGAAGACTTAGAGAGAGGATACGAGAGGGCCCTATGGGTGAAGGATATGAGAGAATCTGGACACAAAGAAAAAGATGTGCGGGAGATTAATTACAGAACCGCACTGAGACTGATCGACGAGAATGTTCAAACCATGGGTGTAGACAGAGTAGATCTGGAAAAAGCCATTAATCGTGTTCTATCCAGCGATGTTTTTGTAGAGGAAGACTATCCTCCTCATAATATATCTCTTTACGATGGCTACGCTGTAAAATCCGACTCAATGGATTTAATCAAGGGAGAGAAATATGCTACGTGGAAATTCACCCTCGTAAACACTGGAGATAAAGTACATGAAGCTGATTTTGTTATCCCAAAGGAGTATGCAGAAGTAAACGATCAACGGAGATTAGAGGTTAATCGAGATCACATAGAGGAGATCAAACGATTGAAAACAATCCTAAGAAAGGGAGAAGAACTGAAAAAAGGAGATAAAATCCTTAGAATGGGAAGACCCTTGAGAGAGACAGACATCATGGTTCTAAAAAATGCGGGAGTTGAAACTGTGGAGGTCTACAAAACCCCGGTTGTAGCGGTTATCCCTACAGGGGTTGAATTAAAGAGAGAGATTCCAGAATCGAACAGCCTATTCATCACAACATACCTGAAAAGACTCGGTTTTGATGTGAGAAAATTTGATGTGGTTCCAGACTCTCTATCTCTCCTATCAACCGCATTCGAGAAAGCAAAATCGTGTTCCGCAGTAATAACAACCGGTGGAACAGCCAAGGGCGAAAGAGATGTGGTCAGAAGATTCATGGAAGGCAACTGTCGTGTACTGTTCCAGCGGACCAATCTAAAACCTGGAAAGTCTGCACTATTCGGATTATATGATGGAAAACCAGTTTTCTGTCTTCCCGGAACACCTTCAGCATGTTTTTCCGCCTTTTTCTCCTATGCACTCTACGGACTTAAAAAAATGGTATCTATGGATGTGAAATCACACAAAGCAATATTGAAGCACCCTATATCCACACAGGGAAATGCAAGATTTTTTATTGCAAGATTCTATGATGGTTACATCGAGACCTTAAAAAACTCTTTTCTCAGAGATTTACCCTCAGCAAACGCTTATTTGATAGTGGATGAAGATACATCACTTAAGAGAGGAGGTTTAATCGAATTTCAACTTATCTGAGCTATCTGAATTTGTGGAGGATTTTTATTATTTTTAATGAAAAATCCGCTTCGTGAAATATTTGATGGCAAAAAAGAATAAACTTTAAATACTTCTGCCAGAATGTTTCAAAAGAATTAGGGATTTCGAAAATTTAGGGGGATCCCTTTCAATCTTAATTGTGGGGTGTGTGGGCATGGAAAAATCAGAGATACTCTCTAAAATTAAAGAAGTAGAGCAAAAAGTGGAAGANGACATCAGAATCGCCGAAGAGGAGCGAAATAAAACTATTCTTGATGCAAGAGAGAAAGCAAGAGAGATTATTGCTGATGCGGAAAAAGAGGCAGAGAAAATCAGGAATGAGATCGTTGAGAAGGCAAAAGTGGAAATAGAAAAGGAGAAAGAAGCTATCAAAGAGAGAAGACTTAAAGAAATCAATGATGTGGTAGCAAAAGGAAAGTCCAAGATGGATGAAGCGGTAAATTATCTTTATGAGGAATTCGTGAGGTCGGTGTAAATGTTCAAACCTGTGGAGATGGTTAAAGTCTCCATAGTGGGTTCCAGGGATCACTTCGAAAAGACAGCGGAAATTCTCCACAGATTGAATTTACTGCACATCGAAGATTATGGTGAGGAGTCAGAGTACTTCAAAGTTGGTCAGCCGTTTGAAAGAGCGTCAAAGGCATCGAAATTCCTNGTAACCCTGAGGAGCATGCTCTCCTACATAAAAGTAGATCCAGCCTACGAACCGAAAAAAGTCTATTCGATTTCTGAATTGGACTCAATGCTCGAAGAAAAAGTTTCAGAACTTGAGTCAAAAATATCCTCAAGACTTGAGGAGATAAGAAAGTCCGAAGAGGAGCTTAGGAAGCTTGAAGATGAAAGAAGGATCCTNGATCCTTTGAGAACTATTGGCCTTCCCGTGGATTTGCTGAGAGGATACAAGAATCTCACGGTTTTTGTAGGCTACTTCTCCACGAACCCGATGGAGAAAATTATGGAAGTAACNAAGGAATTTGAGATCTTCTTCTCCGAATACGATAAAGAATTTGTAGGAGCGGTCTTCGTCAAAAATGAGTTCGCTCAAGATGTATTCAAGGTACTCCAAGAGTTCGGATATAGGGAAATTACAGTCCCAGAGTTCGAAGGTAGTTACGACGAGAGACTTACTGAGATCGAGAAAAGAACCAACGAACTAAAGGAGAAGATTCAGTCCCTCAGGAGTGAAGTGGAGGAACTCGAGAAGGAGAACCTCGACCTAATGCTCGCAATGGAAGAGCACCTAACGATTGAGATCGAGAAAAGCGAGTTACCCTTGAGATCTGCAGTATCCAAATACGCATTCGTTGTCGCAGGTTATGTGCCAAAAGACAAGTATCAGGAAATGAAGAGTGAAATCGAGAGGGCTACAGATAGAAAGGTGGTAGTTGAACAGTTGACAGATGATATGAAGCCACCAACCGCCCTGAAAAACCCGAGATTTGCAAAGCCATTTGAGCTACTTACATTCACATACACCACACCGAAATACCATGAAGTCGATCCGACAACCCTTATGGCGATTGTCTTTCCGTTGATGTTTGGTTTCATGCTTGGTGACATCGGTTATGGTGTTATAATCCTCATACTCGGATTATGGCTTAAAACAAAGCTGAAGACTCCCGGATGGCAGGATTTGCTGACAATTCTGATATACTCCGCGGTGTCCACGATAGCATTTGGATTCATATACGGTGAACTCCTCGGCTTCGAGCTGTTTGGAGAGCACAGTGTTCTTGCGGAACTAACGCACAACGAATTCTTCAAGCATGTTCCACATGTGAACAGACTCGAGATGGCTCCAGCAATCCTCGTGCTCACCATAGCAATAGGTGTTCTCCACATGGGCGTAGGTTATGTTTTCGGCATTCTGAATGTCAAGAAGGAGCACGGATGGAAGCATGCGGTGTATGAAAAGCTCAACTGGCTTCTCGCATTGATTTCAATCGCCTTCATAATAACAGGATTCATCCTTAACCAGATGGCGGGCAAGTTTGCCTTCTCAATAAACTTCGCATACATCATAGCGATGCCCCTCGTAATAGCATGGGCAATTCTTACGATAAAGGGAGAAGGNGCGATGTTCCTCATAGAGTACCTAACGCTACTCAGCAACACGATAAGCTACGCTCGATTGCTTGCTGTGGGACTTGCAAGTGTTGGATTTGCTATAGCCTTCAACTACATGGTCCTTGAAATGCTCTTCCCCATGGGCATTGTGGGGATTGTTGCGGGAATTATCATATTCCTGCTCGGGCATTTCATCAACCTCTTGCTCGGGATTCTGGATCCCGGGCTGCAGAGTTTGCGACTCCACTATGTGGAGCATTTTGTTAAGTATTTTGAGGGTGGTGGAGTAAGGTATAGTCCGTTTGGGAAAATTAGAAAATTTACGAAGGAGGAGTGAGAAAAATGCCGGTAGAAGGTATGGTAGCTGTAGGAGCTGGTTTAGCTGTAGGATTGGCTGGAATTGGTGCTGGATTGGGTGAACAGGGAATTGGTGCGGCAGCTGTAGGTGCGATGGCTGAAGACCCAGACTTCTTTGGTAGAGGTCTGTTGATGACAGTTATCCCAGAGACAATCGTCATCTTCGGACTGGTCATTTCGTTCCTGCTGATGTTCATCTGAACACCTTTTTATTTTTCAGGTGACAACAATGCCGTTGGAACCAGTAATAGAAGAGATTACCAGAAAGGGACAGCAGAGAGTATCAGAGATTAAGAGTTCCGCGGAAAAAGAGGCTGAAAAAATTATTTCTGAAGCAAAGGAGAGAGCAGAAGAGATTCTTAAAAGGGCAAGAGAGACTGCGGAAGCGGAGGCAGATAGACTCAGACGGCAAGAGATTTCCAGCATCAATCTCGAGATGAAAAGAGAAGAACTAAACAGAAAAAAGGAGGTTCTCGAAGAAGTGTATGCAAAGCTGATAGAGAAGGTTAGAGAGATGCCAGCAGAGGAGAAGAAGAAGCTTGCGGAGAAACTCTTGAAGGACAACGAGAAGGAAGGATACAGAGTTTACTCCAATAAAAATGATGAGGAAATGGTAAAAAGCCTCACCAAAATGACTTATGCAGGTAACATCGATTGCATCGGTGGAATTGTCGTAGAAAGTGGTGATGGGCAATTCAGAGTTAATCTCACCTTCGACGAAATGCTTGCAACCCTCTTCGAAAGCAAAATGAAGGAAGTTTCGGAAATATTGTTCAAATGAAGGGATAGCTATGGCTGGGATATTCAAGAGGCTAATCGGTACAAAACCATCCGAGTGGGCGTATGTAGTTTCAAGAGTAAGAGTGATGAGCAGGAAGCTCATTCCCGCAGATGAGTACAACAAGCTTCTAAACATGGAGCTCGACGAGGTCATCAGATACCTCGAAGAATCGGAATACAAAAAGGAGATTGATGAACTCGGCTTCAAGTACAGCGGATTGACACTGATAGACTACGCTCTTTCTTTAAATCTTTCAAGAACATACAACAAGCTGATCAGGATCTCAAAGGGTGTTCCGAGAGATCTGATCTCCGCCTACCTTAAGAGATACGATATTTGGAACATCCTAAACATCATCAGGGGCAAAATGTATAACTTCCCCCAAGAGGAAATTGAGGGTACACTGATATATGCGGGAGAATACGACGAAGAGTTCTTCAAAACCCTCTTAATCAAGGAAACAATTGAAGAGATCGCTAAAGCCTTTGAAGGGACACCGTTCTACCCTGCACTTGAAAAGATCGTAAGAGTTTGTCCAATGAGCGAGTTCGAAGATGACCTCTACAAAATATACTACAACAGCCTTGCGGGTATTAAAGCGGACACGCTCGATATGAAGTACTTCATAGATTTCATAAAAATGGAGGTGGACATAAAGAACATCAAGAGCATACTGAGACTAAAATCCGAAGGTGCATCCGTTGACGAGATAATGCCTAAAATAATACCACGAGGACTTCAGATTAACGAAGATGAGGCAAGAAAGCTCTCAGCCCTTGAATGGGATGAGCTGTTAAAGTCATTAGAGGGCTACTGGTTCTGGGAAGAGATTAAGGATTCCGTGGATGGTGCGGAACTTTCAAAAATTGAAGCAATGCTCGACAAACTCTGGGCTAAAAAAGTTCTATCCAAATCTCACAGCTTCCCGCTATCAGTGCTACCAGTGATGGCGTTCATCCTGCTAAAGAAGATAGAAGTTGACAATCTCAGAATAATAGCGAGAGGCAAATCCGCGGGAATGGATACAGAAAATATTAAGGAACAGCTGGTCATAGTATAATGATAGAATGATAATCGGGTGGTGGAAATGGGCGAAGAATTGATGGTTATAGGTGACCCAGATTTCAACATTGGATTCAGGTTGGCAGGGATAAGAAATATCATCGATGTAACAGATATTTCAAAGGCTTCAGAGGCTGTTGAATCCGCGTTCGAAAGAAAAGGTATTGTTATTATTAATTACGACATTTATAAGTCCTTACCAATCCAGTTAAGGTTGAGAATTGAGGATAGTATCGAGCCAACCTTCGTCAAGGTTGGTGGAGAAGGAGGAGTTGAGGAAGTTAGAGAAAAAATAAGAAAGGCGATAGGTGTTGACTTATGGAAGTAGGAATGAAAGGTGAGGTTTATCGAGTATCAGGACCTCTTGTTGTTGCAGAAGGAATTAAGCCGAGAATGTATGATGTCTGCAGAGTTGGTGAAGAGGGACTGATGGGCGAAGTGGTAGGTCTCCAAGGAGTCAAGACATTGATTCAGGTTTATGAAGATACCTCAGGCATAAAACCAGGAGATGTTGTTGTAAACACAGGGATGCCTCTAAGCGTGGAACTCGGACCGGGACTGATAAAGTCTTTCTATGATGGTATTCAGAGACCTCTACCCGCTCTTAAGGAGTCGAGTGGGGACTTCATCTCGAGAGGTATTCAGGCCCCGGGATTGAGTAGAACCGCTGAATGGGAGTTCAAACCAACTGTGAAGAAGGGGGATAAAGTAAGCGGCGGAGAAATTATCGGAACCGTTCAGGAGACCGAGATCGTAGAGCACAAGATCCTCGTTCCACCAAATGTAAGTGGTGTTATAACTGAGATATACGAGGGCAAGTTCAAAGTTGAAGATACAGTAGCTGTTCTGGATAACGGGACTGAACTGAAGCTGTATCACAAGTGGCCGGTTAGAGAAGCAAGACCATATCAAGAAAAGCTCCCGCCGTTGATACCTTTGATGACTGGACAAAGAATCCTCGATACATTCTTCCCTGTTGCTAAGGGTGGAACTGCTGCAATTCCTGGACCATTTGGATCAGGAAAGACTGTCACTCAGCATCAGCTTGCTAAGTGGAGTGATACGGAGATAGTTGTTTACATAGGATGTGGAGAGAGAGGAAACGAGATGACAGAAGTTCTTGAAGAGTTCCCAGAGCTCATAGATCCAAAGTCCGGAAAACCACTTATGGAGAGGACAGTTTTGATAGCAAACACATCGAACATGCCGGTTGCAGCGAGAGAGGCGTCGGTTTACACAGGAATAACAATCGCAGAGTACTTCAGAGATATGGGATATGATGTTGCGGTTCAGGCAGACTCCACAAGCAGATGGGCTGAGGCGATGAGAGAGATCTCAGGAAGACTCGAAGAGATGCCGGGTGAAGAAGGTTACCCAGCATACCTCGCTTCAAGACTTGCAGAGTTCTATGAGAGGGCTGGAAGAGTTAAAACACTCAACGGAAATGTTGGCAGTGTAACAGTTGTAGGTGCGGTCTCCCCACCGGGTGGAGACTTCTCAGAGCCCGTAACCCAGAACACATTGAGAATTGTTAAGGTGTTCTGGGCGTTGGATGCAAAGCTCGCTGCAAGAAGACACTTCCCGGCTATCAACTGGCTTCAGAGCTACAGCTTGTATCTCGATGTCCTTGCCGATTGGTTCAAAGAGAATGTCTCCCCAGAGTTTGTTGAATTGAGAAGGTGGGCGATGGAAGTTTTACAAGAGGAGGCGAACCTGCAGGAGATCGTTCAGCTTGTTGGAAGTGACGCACTACCAGACAGTCAGAGAGTTTTACTCGAAGTTGCGAGATACATCAGAGAATTCTACCTCCAGCAGTACGCATACCATCCCGTAGACACATACTGCAGTTTCCAGAAGCAGTACGACATGCTCAAAGCAATCAAGGAACTGAACGACATATTCTACAAGGCTCTTGAAGCTGGAAGAATGGTTACAGAAATCGAGGAAGTCGAAGGAAAAGACGAGTTCGAAAGATCAAAGCTCGAAGAAGACTACAAACCAAAGCTTGAGGCAGCTATCGAGAAAATAAGAAATGCTCTGCTGGGGTGATATGAATGAAGGAATATAAAACGATAACCCAGGTCGCAGGACCTTTAATTTTTGTTGAGAAAACCGAGCCAGTTGGCTATGGAGAGCTCGTCAACATAACTCTCCCCGATGGTTCCACGAAAAGAGGACAGGTTCTGGACACATCCAGAGATGTTGTAGTTGTTCAGGTTTTCGAGGGTACGAGAGGTATAGATACCTCTTCTGCTGTAAGATTCACAGGAGATATTGTCAGGCTCAACTGTGCACAGGATATGCTCGGGAGGGTTCTCTCTGGAGCGGGAGACCCAATTGATGGCGGTCCGAAGATCATTCCTGAGGAGAGGAGAGAGATAATAGGTGCCGCTATCAACCCATATGCGAGAACATATCCGAGAGAGTTCATCCAAACTGGTATCTCAGCCATTGACGGGATGAACACCCTCGTCAGAGGACAGAAGCTTCCGATCTTTAGTGGCAGTGGTCTACCACACAACGATATAGCCCTGCAGGTTGCAAGACAGGCAAAAGTCAGAGGAAGCGGAGAGGAGTTCGCGGTTATATTCGCAGCCATGGGTATAACAAACGAGGAAGCATACCAGTTCATGAAGGACTTNGAGAGAACTGGAGCTCTGGAGAGGGCGGTAGTTTTCCTGAACCTTGCTGATGATCCAGCTATCGAGAGATTGCTAACTCCGAGAATGGCCTTAACCGCAGCAGAATTTCTGGCATATGAGTACGATCTGCACATCCTCGTTATCCTGACGGACATGACAAACTACTGCGAAGCCTTGAGAGAGATCTCCGCTGCAAGAGAGGAAGTTCCCGGAAGAAGAGGTTATCCGGGATACATGTACACGGACCTTGCAACAATCTACGAAAGAGCTGGAAGAATTCAGGGCAGGAAGGGAACGATTACACAGATGCCAATCCTAACGATGCCGGGCGACGATATAACCCATCCGATTCCAGACCTCACAGGATACATCACGGAAGGACAAGTTGTGCTTAGCAGAGAACTCCATGCTAAAGGCATATATCCACCGATCGATGTCCTTCCATCACTCAGCAGGCTGATGAAGGAAGGTATCGGAGAAGGGCTTACAAGAGATGATCATGTCCAGTGGAACGACCAGATGTATGCTGCATACGCCGAGGGTGTTGATCTGAGAGGTCTCGTTGCCATCGTCGGTGAAGAGGCTTTGTCCGAGAGAGACAGAAGATTCCTTAGATTCGCAGACGAGTTCGAGAGAAGATTCGTACAGCAGGGAAGATATGAAGACAGGAGCATAGAAGAGACCCTCGACCTTGGTTGGGAGCTTCTCGCAATGCTTAGAGAGTCTGATCTCACCAAGATTGAGAGCAAGTATATTGAGAAGTATCATCCCGCCCACAAGAAGAAAGCTGAAGCGGCTTAATTTCCTTTAATTTTTTCAGGGTGGAACAATGGCAGAAGTAAAACCAACTCGAATGGAACTCATCAAGTTACGAAGGAGGATCAAGCTATCCAAAAGAGGTCATGCTTTACTCAAAATGAAGAGAGATGGACTGATAGTGGANTTCAGAGACATGCTTGAGCAGGCAAAGGAAGCAATAGGTGGGATGGTTGAAAAGTACAACAAAGCACAGGAAAAGTTAGCCCTCGCAATGGCGGTTGAAGGTGTTGTAGGAATAAAGTCAATAGCCCTCTCATGTGCTGTTGAGCCAGAATTCAGCATCAAGAAAAAGAACATAATGGGTGTGGTCGTTCCGGTTGTAAAGAGGCAGAAGGTCAGAAAGAGCGTTCAAGAAAGAAATTACGGTGTGATAGGTACTACTGCAAGGATAGATGAGGTTGTTTCTGCATACGAGGAACTTGTTGATGCTGTTCTTGAGGTTGCGGAAATAGAGACAACATTGAAGAGACTGCTTGAAGAGATAGATAAGACGAAAAGGAGAGTTAACGCCCTTGAGTATAGAGTGATCCCAGAAATGGAGAATGCTGCAAGATATATAGCCTTCAGGTTGGAAGAGATGGATAGAGAGAACATTGTCAGGTTGAAGAAGATTAAAGCGAAGATGGAAGTCAAGTAAGAAACCATCAATCTTTAATTAATTTTATTTTTAACGTGTCTCCATAGTATGACGCTTCAGCAAGATTCACTAATGGACAGGATCCTGAGGTGGGTATTCTCCGAAAAAAACAGAGAGAGGTACTTGAAATACTGGTGGATAATATCAACGATAAGAATAGGAGTTGGAATAAGTCTGCTCCTTCTCATGATCTTGGCTGGGTACAAGTTCACGCATCATCCATGGTGAGATGTTCGGTTTTTGGCGTTTTTTTAATTTAGCACTCACCTGATTTNTGTTAAAACATTCATGGTTGTTTTATACTAAACTTTCCAGCCCCTCCAAACACTAAACTTTCCAATCTCTCAACACAATATCTCTTCTTGTCAGACGGTGATGTATTAACCTCGCAAGTGCAGAGATGCCCAGCATAAGCCACAACGGGGCGTAGATGAAGTAATAGGCTGGGAGAAGTACCAGATCTATCTTAAATTTCGAGATCTTTGATAAAACACCCATCGTGACACTCCACAGTACGAACGGCATCAGCAACGAGAGAATGTTACTTACTGTTTGGAACTCGAAAAGGAGTAAAAGNATTAAAGATAAAACCTTAGGAGGCAAAATCAGGAGAAAAGGCAGTATGAAGTAAAGCAGTTTCAGAACCAGGTTGTTAGGTATGAGGAAGTGCAGTATCAATCCGATCAAGGCTGGATAGAATGTAAATGTGTAGGGTAGCCAAAGCTTCGGTTTACATAAAATCCTCCTCAAATTTTCAATCAAGACCTGAGCACCACCTATGCTCCACCTTTCTCTCTGCATCAACCATTCTCTTATATCCGCAGGAGGTTCGGTTACAGCCTTTCCCCTGACAGCATACCTCAAACCTTTGATTCCCGCCCTACATCCTAAATCGGTGTCTTCATTAATTCTATTTCTGAATCCTCCAAGTTGCTCAATAGCTGACTTTTTGATCAAAAATGCTGAACCATTAATGCTCAGGCAGTAGCCGAATTTTTCCGCAATTTTGGATGTCACATACATGTTGAAGTAGTCTATGTTCACGATCCTGTGAAATACAGACTCAGAATTGATTTCTTTTCTTATTTCCACCAAATCGTAATCAAGGTCTTCAAATTCNAAATCAATGATTTTTGTATCAGAATCGAGAAATAGAACCACATCTCCCTCACACAACTTGATGGCATCGTTTAAAGCTTTCCACTTTCCTCGTCTGTCCTTACTTATNCTTTTCTTTACACTCGCCTCTCCACTCAGCCTCTCAACCAATTTCAGACATTCCTCATCCGGAGAATCTATTGCAAGGACGACTTCGTAACCCATCTCGATCAGCTTTCGAGTATTGTATTCAATATACCCTTTATTTTTGTAAGAAACAATAATTGCAGATTTTTTAAAATTCTCCATTGCTGAAAAATTCAATCCTTTGAATTTAAATATTTTCCATGTTTGTTGGGTCTCTCCTATTCCCCAAAAGACAGGTCAGTCACCATCTCATATATACATCGAGGGTTCTCCCACCTCTTTTAGCTCCATCTGTACACTCCATATAATGTAGAGCTTGCACTTAAAGATCTCCCTAAGCCCGTTCATTAACTTGCCTTTCCCGATTTCATCCTCAAAAATCGGTATCGTGAACTCAACACTCTTCAAGCTCAAAGAGTCCGGTATGAACCTAAAATCCGCATTTCTGAAGAGCAAGTCCATCTTCCATTTGTGAANGAGTTTCTTCTTTTCTTCCTCACTCAAGTTGTTGAATGCCCTTTGATGTTTCTCAGACAGCACAATCCCTGAAACCAGCAGAACAACTTTTTTATCTTTTGGTTTTATTATATCAGTCACATGATTAGATGATATCGGGAATTCTACCAGATAATGCCAATCCGCATTCTCGTCCTGAATTTCCTTCTTAAATATGCCCTCCTCAACAAGCCATTCCTTTACCATGTCAAACACACCATCTTCCATAGAGATAAGTATTCCAGAAGAATAAAATACCTTCTCATGCGATATTCTGTCATGTATGATATTATCAAAAAATCAAAATACTCTGATAAGGTCTTAGATGTTTTACCAGAGCTGAAAAAGATTATGGGGAAGAGAGTATCAACCGATATCGCCGANAGAATTGCGTACTGCAAGGATTTCAATCCCCTTCACTTAAGGGCTCTACTGAACAGGAAAATTCCAGCTCTTCCTGATGCTGTAGTTTTTCCAATTAGCGTTGAAGAGGTATCAAAGATACTCCAGATCCTGAATTCACACTCAATTCCCGTATATGTTTTTGGTGGAAGCAGTGGAGTTATAGATGGCAATACACCCTATTGCGGAGGGGTCGCCCTGTCCACATTGGGCTTGGACTGGATCAAGATCTACGATGACGAGATGGTTGTTGATGTAGGAGCAGGCGTTATCGGAGGAAAGCTCGAGCATCTGCTCAACCATAAAGGCTACACTCTTAGACACATTCCCCAGAGTCTTTACTGCTCCACTGTTGGTGGATGGATTGCGACCAAGGCGAGTGGTCAGTTCTCAACAGGATACGGTAATATTGAAGATATTTTACTAAATATGACCGTTGTTACACCATCCGGAGAGGTGCTGAAGGGAAAGAGGTTTCCAAGAAAGGCATCGGTGGATTTAAAGGACATTTTTGTTGGTAGTGAGGGGTCATTTGGGGTTATATGTTCTGCAGAGTTAATGATCAGAAGTCTTCCAAGTAAGCAGTACAAAATGGCATTCATGTATGAATCTATGGACATGGCTGTGGAGGATGCTCAAAAACTGCTTAAATCGTTGAAACCAGCACTTCTGAGAATATTCGACAAACTCGAATCTCTAAAAAACTTCGATGTTGATGGAGTTGTTGTGCTACTAATTGTTGAAGGTGAGAGTGCGGAATACAACAGAAAATTCGTTGAGGAGGTGATGAGGGGTGAATTCATCGGAGAGTATGCGGTCGATAAATGGCTTGAAAACAGGTTTGATGTCTCTGACATAAGCAGATTCGTCCCAAAAGGAGTGATATTCGACACGATAGAGGTTTCATGCTTCTGGAAAAATGCCATGGATGTTTATAGGGATATCTTGAGAGCGATAAGAGAGGTAGANGGTACGCTTCTCGCAACATGCCACGCATCACACTTCTACGAGGATGGTTTGTGCTTCTATTTCACATTCGCTGGCATCTCTTCAGATTACGAAGCGTATTACAGAAAGGTTTGGGAGAAAGCTATGGATACTGCGATTAAATTGGGTGCATCCCTGAGCCACCACCACGGCATAGGCAATATCAGACAGAGATGGATATCCAAGGAAATGCTCGGCTACTACACCCTTTTCAAAGATTTAAAGTCGTTCTTCGATCCGAGAAACATCATGAACAGAGGGTTGATTCTGAAGGATTGTTAACGTTGGAGGTGGTTCTTTGAACTGGAAGTGGTTGGTAAAAGCAGTAACATCTTCTACNCTAAGAACAAAGCTTTCAGCTATCAAATCTCTGAGCAGTAAAACAAACGATCTTGAGAGATGCATGGTCTGCCCGAACATGTGCATGCATGTTTGCCCTGTTTTTGATGTAGAGAGGAGGCTAACGGTCTCCCCATCCGTAAAATCAAGATTGGCATTCCTACATGTGGATGAGAGTGATAGCTTATGGAGATGCGTGCCATGCAATGCTTGCAAAGAGAGTTGCCCCATGGACATCAGTGTCAACAACCTGCTTAAAGGGACAAGAGAGTTAATCTGCANAGATGATTCGGAGCCCGAGGTTGTTAAGAGGGCATTTGTATCCCACGAACTTCAAATAANGTCTGCTGAGAAGGTTGCCGAGTCAATGGACAACGTTGATGGGAGGGTGTTGTACTTTCCCGGTTGCAAAACATTTCAGGTTGTTGAAGTAATTATCGCAACGAGAAGAATACTCGACCTCCTGAAAATCGACTATGCCTTCAGAAACGATATCGTTTGCTGTGGCAGTTATCTCAGAGAACTCGGATACTTAGATCAATTTAAAGAGGTTGCCTACAAGCTGACAGATTTTAAAAAGTACGATGGTATTATCTCTAACTGTCCTCACTGCGTTAAAACCCTCAAGGATTTAGATTTTAAAGCTGTACACATCTCCCAATTGATTTCCAGAAGAACCAGAGAACTTAAAGTCCAGTTGGAGGGAGAGGTTGTTTATCACGATCCGTGTATTCTTTCGAGAGAGTTAGGGATCGTGAGCGAGCCAAGAACGATTCTTGAGAATCTCGGTTTGAAAATCAAAGAGCCATCCTACACCAAGACCAACACATACTGCTGTGGATTTGGTGGAATCTACCCATACATAGACATATCTTCAGCAACAAAGATGGCTGAAATCAGAAAAAGGGAACTAAAAACCGAGTCTGAAACGATCTTAACCTTCTGTCCAACCTGCAAGAGAGCGCTCGAATGCTACGATGTGGTTGAAATCATTGCAAATAACCTATGAAACTTGAAAGCTTAAAACAGAGGTGAATTAAAGTCAGGTAGAGAGCATGAGAACCGCAGTTATAGATATCGGAACCACAAGTGTGAGGTGTGCTGTTTACGACGAATTTAAGATGCTCGACATAATCTCTAAACCCCTCACCAAGCATTATCCTCAAAAAGGGTTCGTAGAACTAGACCCAATGGAGATTTTTCTGAAAGGAAAGCAATTACTTGATGAAATGATAGAAAAATACGATGTTGAAGGGATTTCCATAACAAACCAAAGAACGACCTCAGTTTTGTGGGATGTCANGACATCCGAGAACATATTCCCCGCATTAACATGGCAGGATATAAGGGCGAAGCCAATAGCAGAATCTCTGAACAAGCTGTGGATCGTGAAGCTTGGAAAGATCTTAGGGAAATTTGCAACATCACTATATCACCTGATTCCGACTCTCCGCAACAAGAGAAGGGTAAAATACCTCGTCACGATATCCAAGCTTTCTTTTAAGCCAAATCATGCGAGCGTTCACCTGATGTGGATGCTTCAGAACTTGAGTAAAAAACACAGGGAGAGAATCAGTAACCTCAGGTTCGGCACAATAGACTCTTGGTTTCTTTACAAACTAACCGGTGAGCATTACACAGACTACACAAACGCAAGTGCAACCGGGATTTATGACATATTTTTCGATAAATGGAGCGAAAATATACTAAGGATTATTCAATTCTCAGAGGAGAACCTTCCCGAGATTAAGAACTCAGATTATACTTTCGGAGAGTATAAAGGATTGCCAATAGCAGGTATCGTCGCAGATCAGCAAGCATCCCTTATCTCCTTAGCGTGTTTCGATGAGGGTTTCGTTAAATGTACAAACGGAACTGGAACTTTTGTGGATCTGATTGTTGGGGATGAGCCGAGCGCATCCCTATCGGGACTGATACCTATGTGTGCGATTAGAACAAGAAGGCTCAGGAGGTACCTACTTGAGGGNTACATTTCGTTCAGCGGTTCATCGATTGAGTGGTTGAGAAATATCGGCGTGTTTGATAGTCCGGAGGAGACATCCCGCATGGCAGAGAGATCAGACGACGATAACATCCTCATGATCCCCGCATTTGCCGGACTCGGAACTCCACACTATACCGAATCTCCCGCGGTTTTGTGGGGTGTATCGAACAAAACATCGNGGGAAGATATAGTCAAAGCTTTGCTTGAGTCTATAGCATTCAGAATCGGAGAGATAGTGAAGATCATGAAGAAAGAAGCCAAAATCAATAAAGAAATTCGAGCGGACGGAAAGATGAGTTCCAATGACTTTCTCCTGCAGAGAATCGCAGATACATCCGGACTGAATGTCGTGAGGGGGAAATATCTGGAGGGGTCATCATTCGGAGCACATCTAATAGCGGGAATATCCCTCGGGAAGTGGAGGGAGAGAGACATAAAATTCCTTAAGAGCGAGGAATTTGCACCTAAGAACGATATGCAGAAGAAATTCCAGAGATGGCAAAGACTCCTGAGGGAGACAAAAAAGAGGGGGTGGTATTAAAAACATCGGGAGAACATAACTTTTTTAACAGACGAAATACTCTTTTTTTAGATGAAAGCGTGCATTATAGACGGCTATGTAGATGAGCCTTCGTGTCTCGGAGTTCCACCATACATATCCCCCTACCCAAGATATATTTACGGCATGCTTAGAGATGTGGGGATAAAAACCCTCTATATAACAATAGACCATCTCAGAAATGATTACAGGCTCAAAAAGTCACTGTATAGTTATGATCTNATTATCGTAATTGCAGGAATGGTCGTACCGGGAAAGTACATCGGAGGAAAACCCTTATCTTTAAAAGAATTGATTAATTTGCTTCCCGCAAACTTGGAAGAGAAGGTATTGGTTGGACCGATCGTGCTTGAAATGAGTGAAAAAGATCGGCTGAAATTAGAAACTTACAGAATCTTTGATTTCCCTTTCGAAAGAGAACTTTTGGTATATCTATCGGAAAAAGCTAAGAAGGAAAGAAGAAGCTTGGATGCAGGAAGAGACTTCATAAATCGCTTTGCAATTTTGGGAGCGGAGGTAGTTAAACAACACCCCGACTTTCCCCACATAATTTGTGAGATCGAAACATATCGTGGCTGTTACTGGAGAAAGTGCTCCTTTTGTATTGAAAGAATCCACGGAATACCATCAATGAGAAGTCCAGAGGGAGTTATAAACGAGATTCAGGCTTTGTACGAGAGCGGATGCAGACACTTCAGATTGGGTAACCAGACTGATTTCTTTACGTATCTCGGAGATTTTTCCTCCGAAGTTCCAAAACCCAACCCCCAAAGGCTTAAAGAGTTTCATAGAGAGATTTGGAGAAGATGTCCGAGGATAAAAACCCTTCACCTCGACAATGTAAACCCGAAAACGATAGCAGAGTACCCCGAGGAGAGTAGAGAGGTCGTGAAGATAATTGTTCAGTACCAAACTCCGGGAAACATATGTGCCATGGGTCTTGAAAGTGCTGATGAAAAAGTCATAAGGGATAACAACCTTGCGGTAAGCAAGGAGGAGGTGTTGTTTGCGATTGAGATTGTTAACAGATACGGAAAATACTATGGCTACAACGGTATGCCCTACTTTCTTCCCGGACTGAATTTCGTTTTTGGATTGAAAGGAGAGAGAAAAGAGACATTTGAAATCAACTATGAGTTTCTGAGAGATTTGGTGGAAAAAGGATTATTTCTAAGAAGGATAAACATAAGACAGGTTAAGATATTCAAAAACACACCCATGGAGAAAATCGGGGACAGGTACCTGAAAAAGCACAGAAGATANTTCCTCTCATTTAAAGAGAGGGTGAGAAGGGATGTTGACAAGGTGCTACTTAAAAAGATGTTTCCTAAGGGTAGAAAGCTAACAGATCTAAGATGCGAGATCGTACAAAACAAAATAACATTTGCAAGGCAGTTCGGGACATATCCTCTACTTGTGGGAGTGATTGGTAGCTACAAGAGAGACACATTTATTGATGTCAGGATCGTAGACCACGGAGAAAGAAGTTTAACCGCCATTAAATACCCTCTCGATGTGAAGAGTGTCACAAAGAGAGAACTCGAAGCCATAGGATCGATTCCAAAAGAAGTTCTGGACAACATCCTAATAAAAAGAGATTTAGGTACAATTTTGCAAAATCTTAACGACAGCAAGGTAGAACCACTATTGAAGAAATACTTCGCATCAGTTTCATGAAGTAACCATTTGAAGACATTTCTAACGGAACACAGAGAATAATAAACCCCCAAGATTTTTATTCATATTCTCCAGTAGAAGTAAAGGGGTTTTATAATCGAAAACCATAAACACCTTTGAATGATTAATTTTTTAGCTATATGCCGTTTGAAATAAAATTTCTTTAAAAGAAATTTATTCCTCATAAATAAATTAAACTCTGAAATGGTAAAATTCTTAAAGGGGTTTGACGAAAATGAAGTAGTTTCTTCAGGGTGGTCAAATGGATGGTTCTAATATTTTTGAGAATATATTAAATACTAAGAAAATATTTCGGAATAGGGATGTCTTAAGGCATTCCTACACCCCAGACTACTTGCCACACAGAAAGACCCAGATTGAGGAGCTCGCCACAATTCTCGTATCCGCTTTGAAGGGTGAGACACCCTCAAATGTACTGATCTATGGTAAAACAGGTACAGGAAAAACCGCAACAGTAAAATTCGTAGGAAAAGAGCTTGAAAAATACAGTTTTAAGACCAATGCTAGATGCTACATGCACTATCTGAATTGCGAGATAATAGACACCCAGTATAGAGTTCTCGCAACCCTTGCGAAGGTTTTGGGTAGAAATGTACCCATGACGGGTTGGCCCACAGATCAGGTTTACGAGGAGGTGAGAACAGCTATCGACGAGAGGAAACAGACGATAATTATCGTTCTTGATGAGATAGACAAGCTCGTTAAGAAGGGTGATGATGTTCTCTACAGTCTTTCAAGGATTAACTCAGAATTAAAAAATGCGAAAGTTAGCCTCATTGGTATCACAAATGACCTTAAGTTTAAAGGATTCCTCGACCCAAGGGTTATAAGTTCCCTGAGCGAGGAGGAGATAATATTCCCACCATACAACGCGGATCAGCTACAAGATATCCTAAGACAAAGAGCGGAAATAGCATTTTACGAGAACGTGCTCGACGAGGAGGTGATTCCATATTGCTCTGCCCTCGCAGCACAAGAGCACGGTGATGCAAGGAAAGCCCTTGACTTGCTGAGAGTTAGCGGAGAGATTGCCGAGAGAGACGGAGATGAAGTTGTCACAAAGGAGCATGTTAGAAGAGCGGTAAAGAAAATAGAGAGAGACCACGTCGTGGAAGTCGTGAGAACCCTCCCAACTCAAACGAAAATCCTCCTTTACAGCATGATTCTGCTTTACTCCATAGGCAGAAGGAAGTTCACCACAGGAGAGGTCTACACAGTATACAAATCCCTGTGTAAGAAAATCGGCATAGATGTTCTAACCCAGAGAAGAATAAGTGATTTGATTTCAGAACTTGATATGCTCGGAATTTTAAACTCTATAATCATATCAAAAGGTAGATACGGGAGGACAAGAGAAATAAAGCTCGATATACCTGTTGAAGATGTAAAGAAAGTAATACTCGAAGATTACAGACTGCAACTACTTTCAAGAGCGGAAAACATGATAAGAAGTACAACTCTTGACCTTTTCGCGNGAACCGCATTTTAAAGTTTGAAATTTTTCCGATATCTTGGTATTTTTAAATTAGAAAAAATACAGGGAAGCTAAAACAGGTCACGACCGTCCACAACAATTGTTTGCTCTCTTGCAGGCCCTACCGAAACTATCGAAATCTTTGCCCTACAGATTTCCTCCAACCTTTGCAGATATATTTTTGTGTTCTCTGGAAGATCTTCAAATGACCTTGCATTGCTTATGTCCTCATCCCATCCATCCAACTCCTCATAAACTGGTTTAACCCTGTATAGCTTATCCGACTGCAAAACGAATTTGTCGGTTATTTCACCATCAACCTCGTACGCTATACAGATCTTTATTTTTTTCAGTCCAGTAAGAACATCGAGTTTCGTGATGACCATAGAGGTCATACCGTTAATCATAACTGCATATCTCCCGGCAACACCGTCAAACCACCCGGTTCTTCTCGGTCTTCCGGTTGTTGTGCCGTATTCCTTCCCTCTTAATCTCATGTACTTCCCTTGAAAGTACTCATCCCCTTCATTTGCCTTTCGTAGAGATTCGTCAAGCAAGCTTTCGTATTCCTTTTCTATATCNTCCCATACCCCCTCTGCATTTGTTTGTTCCTCTGTTCCGAGCTCCGTTGGAAATGGGCCTCCTCCAACTCTTGTCGTGTATGCTTTGAACACACCGATAATGGAGTCTATCTTTTTCGCTCCAACTCCCGTTCCGGTTAGTGCCCCACCTACCGTCGGATTTGAGGAGGTTACGAACGGGTATGTACCGTGATCTATATCGAGAAGTGTACCCTGTGCACCCTCAAATAGAACCTTTCTACCACCCTCTATAGCTTCGTTAATGATGTAGCATGTGTCCTTTACGAATGTTCTTAACTTCTTCGCATATTTACCGTTAGTTTCTATGTATTCTGCGATTCTCATACCGGTTCTTGCTATTTTATCTCTGTAACAAGGTCCTATACCCCTCCCGGTTGTTCCTATCTTCCTCGCATGAGCACTCTTTGATGGATTATCCTCTTCTTTATGCTTGGGCAATATCGTGTGGGCGGTTGAAGAGAGAACGAGCTTGGTGTCATCTATTTTAAAGCCCATTTTCTCCAAATTCTCAATTTCCTCAACGAGAACCTCTGGATCTACAACAGTCCCGTTTGCTATTATATTCAACTTCCCGTGTATTATTCCCGAAGGTATGAGATGGAATTTGTACTTTTTATCACCAACAACCACTGTGTGCCCAGCGTTGTTGCCCCCTGCATACCTGATAACGACATCAGCCTTCTCAGCAAGGAAATCCACTATCTTTCCTTTTCCCTCATCACCCCATTGCCCACCGACAACGACAATCGTTTGAACCATAACAATTGCTCCGTGTGAGATGTAATAAATCTTTTCTTTCAACTTTCTAAGTTTTCCCTTCCGTCTTAACGGGTAACCCAATCAATCTCGTCCTATATGGATTCTACAAGCTTTTAAACGACTATCCTCTCATACCACGAGCATTCAGTACTCCGCAATCCTTTTGACCGTCTTGAAACTCCTAACGAGTTCCTCTCGTTTTTGAATCAATATGGGGATTGCCAGAACAATGTAAACCACAGATATGAAGTACCTCACCTCAACTCCCGGAAGAACAAGCTGAATCGCAAATAAGAGAAAGAGTGCTAAAGCTTCCTTCCAGCTTATTCTCAAGTCCAACAGGATTGCAAGAGCAAACAAGGATTGAGAAGCGGTAAGCAATACCTCCTCACTCTGTCTTGCATCAAGCGGAAGACTCTGAAGCTTAAAAGCGGAGATACTATAGATCAAAGCAATAGTACCTATAAGCAATGTCCATTGGTTAACCTTGGAAGAAATGAGCGCATTCATCGCTGCACTCGTTCTCAACCTTCGAACGAAGTAAGTCGCAATGATTAGCTCGGGAGCCTCACTTGCAAGAGGAGCAATCCACTGAACCGCAAGGAACTCATCTACACCTACATTCCTCGCAGACTCAATCAGCCCCTCCGAAAAAGCTTCAACACTCATCAAAATTGTAACTCCTGCGAAAAGGAAAAAAATGACCACTGCTGCTCTTCTGCTCTTCTTTCTTAGGCTACAGAGGTATGCTGGAACTCCCACAACTTCCGGTTCTTCTTTTTCAGCCTTTATCGCCAAACGCATATATACAGCATACATCGTTACGAAAACAACCATATCGAACAAGGAGATGTGTCCCTTAAAGGGGAGCGTAAATGCATAAAGCGTCGCTATGAGCAGGAAAAAGTTCTCAAGTCTTATTCCTTCATCAAGCTGAACTTCACCCCTTTTTGTTGTGAAGAAGGCTATAAATGCTACAAAACTCCAACCTATACCAATGAGGAGTCTGTTAGCACCAGTCATGTTGGCGGTCGCATAGTGGACATACTCTCCCCCGACGCTACCTGCCTTCCATGCAAAGTAACCATCAACAGCGTATTCTGGAAGCACCGCAAGTAACGCAACCACTGCAAGGCTGAAAGATCTCGGAACATCCATCTCTGCTGTTTCTGCAGCCCATGAGATCAGAAAGGATGCGGAAACTACCGCAAGTCCAGAAAGAAATGTCTGAGTAATTGGATCGTAATTAACCTTCAACACTAAGGATGCTAACCAAGGAAGGGTAAGGATTGTGATGATTGTAAGCTGAAGCCTTTCTTTGATAAAATCCATGAGCTTGAGACTTGCCTTTCGTTATTTAAACTTTGACTTAGAGAGCCTTAAGAGCCCCTTAATGGAGTTTGTGAGTGCTCTTACTCGCTTCAATACATAGGCTAATAAATTCACAAAACGAGTTGCTGTCCAAATTCCTAACCAAAATTTTGATAAATTGAGTGATACATGAAATCATTAAGATACAACAGGCACAAGAGACCCGAAGGAAAACCAAAGAAATGAAACAAAAATCTTTCAAATGCGGAGGTTGCCGAGTCAGGAAAAGGCGTGGGATTTAGGGTCCCATCCCGTAGGGGTCCGAGGGTTCAAATCCCTCCCTCCGCATTAAGTATGAAGTGTACAGTCATCGGACTTTTTTAGATTAAAACCTGTGCTTGTGTAGTTTGCAAAAAACAGACCGCTTTGAATTTTTAACCACTGTAAACCCTGCTAAACTCCAACAGAAAATAAAAGCAAAAAATTTAAAGATTAGAAGTATATGCAGGCGTCAGCCTCAAGAACCAAGCTGTTTAAAGTTGCCGCTCCAACCACCTTCACACCCTCCACTATATCGCCCTTGTCTATGCCGAGTAGGTCCGCACTTCTATCGCAGACCATCATCTCCACTCCAGCCTGAATAGCCTGATCGATCATATCTTTCAAAGATGGAAAGTTGCCGATCTTTATTTTCTCTGCCTCACCCTTTTTTACAACTGTAACACCTTTGATTAAGAAATAAATCGTCGCATCGATGTCCATGGCCTTTGCAGTCATAGCGAGCACAAAGGGGGCGTAAAGCCTCTCAGGCGTATCCACACCACTCGTCTGAACATAAACAATTTTGGTCATACAACTCACCAATAAATACTTTCTTTGTTTCTTTATAAACTTTCTTATTTTTAATTCGAAAAGACTAATAAAAAATAGATCAGCGTGATACAAGCCTTTTGATCTTAAATGCTACTACGATGTTTACCAGAGCGAGTGCTACCGCGGAAAAAATCAGAATTTGGGATGAAAAANATGAGTACGAGTTGTAAAGCCATAAGGCTACCGTAATAAGAGTTAGAATTGAGATAATCAGAGCAATGTTGATTATTTGATTTAAAATTGTCCTGTCTATGTCAAGCATCCTCGAAATTTCCTCAAGATTGGAGCTTTTAGTTTCGATTATGGATTCAATACCCTCCACACCTGAAAAATCATAGGTATTCTGACTCGTATCTTGCTCACCTTTCAAAATTCTTGTTATTCTGGAAATTCTATCAGCAGGATCTTCCATCTATTGATTTATTACTTTTCTTAAATAAATAGTTTTTTGAATATATCTACATGAAAACAATCTCGCGTTGAAAGTAATCCAACTTCTAAATCTGTATCAAAAATTTAAATATCTATTTAGTCCACAATTTCGTACCCAATCAGCAATACCGNAAACTTCATAAACACAACTTTTTAGAGAATACACGATAGCAAAAGGGCCGGTAGCTCAGTCTGGAAGAGCGCTCGCTTGGCATGCGAGAGGCCTGGGGTTCAAATCCCCACCGGTCCACTGATCAAGCTTAACCTGTTTTAAAAGACTGTTTTAGGGAGACGCTCCAGCAAACCATCCATAAATTCATGTCCTGTTTAGAACCCTGTAAAGCAGAAAAACCAGTAGAAACGGATATACAAAGGAGAAAGCAAGAACATATCCCGAAAGCTGAAAACCATAGTTAATCGCTATGTATAGCGGGGGGTTGAACAACATAGAGAGAGTGTCAGACAGGCTATAAACACATGAAGCGTGAAAACCGAGTATCCTAAGATAGTTGACCGAGAGAACAATCGCAAAGCCAATCAATGTGCCAATATACCCCTTCACAACCACAGGGAAGCTCATAATGAGGTATGAAGCGGCAACTTTGCTCGAGAGCTTCATCACGTATCCTCCAAAATTTTGATCCCAATATTACTTTCGAAAACACTTTATGTTTTAATTCTTTTGCCAACTAATTATATGTTTTACTGAGCAACCATAACACAACAAAAGATAAATAACGGTTAACCAATATAAAAAATTATGTCTAAAAAAATTAATATTGAAATAAAAAAAGAATCTGAGGATTGTAAAAAAATAATTGCGGAACTTGAAAATAAAAACAAAAATCTAACAAAAACTCTGAAGAACATCAAGGAAAGCCTATCCGAAAATGAGGATATCCTTTCAAAACTGTTCGATCACGCTCATGAATACCTTGCAATAATTAACGAAAGTGGAGAATTTCTTAAAATTAGCAGATCCATTCGAGAAAAAATGAAAAAATCCGAGAAAGCGGGAGATGCTAAATACTTTTTCGAAGTAATCGATAGGGGAACCTACAACACCACACTCGACATACTCAAGAAGTCTATNAAGAACAATGAGACCGTAAATCTCTCCTATACCCACAAAAATGTCGAATATTCATGCATATTCATTCCCATTAAATTTAAAAATCAAAACTGCTGTCTCTGGATCGCAAAAGAAGTGAACGAGTACAAGAGGCTCAACTTCCTCTTAGACACGATAAACAAGATTATGGAGATGATAGTCCACGAAAAAGATGCAAATAAGCTATTCAACTCCTCAACAAAACTGCTGGCAAATTTAAGGGAGGATTACTCCGTATGGATCGGGTTGAGGGAGAATGACACTTTACTCCAGATAGCATTTTCGAACGGAACGAATCTACACAAAGGTAGAACCAACATTAACGACTACCCGTGCATTAAAAAAGCCATTAAAGATGGAGAGGTGGTGGTGAGAAACAGACGAGACAGAAGGAAA
>MTMT01000073.1 GCA_002010195.1 Archaeoglobus sp. JdFR-32 | reverse complement strand
TTTTTGGATTTTCTGGATTCCATTCTCGCCAGAACTTCTCAATTTCATCTCTTGAATGATGATCCAAACCTCTCACACCTATTTTTGTTCGACCTTCAATGTTGTTATCAGATGTCATTGACATTATGTCTCAAAGTATCAGTATATAAGAATTTCTTACATGTCCTTTTTTTCCTATGAAAAAAGAAAAACATAATCAAATAAGCATTGTAAGAGTTAAAAGCCCAGTCATGTTTGGTGCATAGATAACAAGAGCTTTCCACTCCTAGTCTCTAAACTTGTACTTCTTAACCTCAATCCATTTTTCAATAATCTCCCTTAGCTCCTCATTCGTTATATCGCAACCATTTGCTGATCTCACAGAATAACTCTTCTCAGCGTGGTGGATTGGCAATCTTATCTTCCCGCTAGATAATTTCGATTTTCCTGTTGTGCAAGTGATAAAGGCAGGAACTGGATTTAAGCTGATTCCAGTAAATAGGAGCGGACATTAAATACATAAGTAATTCTACCAGAATTTTAATCTTGCAACAAATAAAAACCATAACAACTTTAGTCTACCAGAAAGTAAAAAATAGGAAAGAGAATTTGGAGCTGGCTCTACATCTTTTCCTTTAAGCCAGGGCCCGGATTCGAACCGGGGTAAAGTGGATCTGCAGTCCACCGCATAGCCCCTCTGCCACCCTGGCACTTCTCAACAGTGCATTATGTGAGGTGCAAGGTTGTGGAATGTATCAATACCCGCTCACACTGAGGCAAGTAACTTACAAGGCACGAGGTACAGCTACATTCTACACTACTTTTTACTTTCCCGAATAAGTTTATTAAGTTTATGGTCAGTCCAAGATGTCTGTGTTGAAATCCACACACGAGCTACACATCCTCAAACACACCATAGATCTCCATACCACACCTACATTTACCCCCCAAAAGATTGTTTTCCAACACCCTCACCCCCCTCCTCCTTATCAAGATTCTCCCGCATCTCGGACAAAAAGTACTCTCAAGCTTATGAGGGAGATTTCCAATGTAAACAAAGTGGATGCCCATACTCCTCGCCTTCTCTGCACTCTCCTCCATGAAGTCCACAGGTGTGGGTGGCTCCTTGGACAGATACGCCGGAAAATACCTCGTGAAGTGTAGAGGCACATCCGATCCCAAATATCTCAAATGACTCTCGATCACCTCGTCCACGATCTCAGGATTTCTATATACGGGAGGAGACTGCAGGAAGACCATCTCAACATGAACCCCTTTCTTAAATGCGAATCTGGCGTTTCTCCAGATGTACTTGCTTTTCCCCTCTGAGATCATTTTGTAAACAGCATCATTGCCTTTTATGTCAATATTCATTGCATCCAGTCCGGCAGATATCAGCATTTTAAGGCATTTCGGAGTCATGTAGCCGTTTGATACAATAGTATTGAGCAGATTTTTTCTCCTTGCTATGGGGAAGAGGTCGAGAAGGTACTCAAAAAGCAAGGTTGGCTCGTTAAGGCTCGCACATGTGCTTCTATCTCCTCGTTCAACAGCCATCTCGATAATCTTCTCAGGAGGTATGAGTTTGCTCTTAAAGAAGGTCTTGGATATGTGCCAGTTCTGACACCAAGGACACGACAGGTTGCATGAGTATGTTGAGAACGTTATGCTCGTAGATCCGGGCAAGAAATGGTAGAAGGGTTTTATTTCTATAGGTCTGCTCTCAACCGCACTAAGATTTCCGTAGCTCAGTGTTTCAAGCTTCCCACCTCTATTAACCCTGACACCACAGTAGCCTCTGTCTCCGTCCTCAATCTCACATAGGTTCCAGCAGACGAGACACTTTACGCGCCTATCCTTCAGGTACAACTTAGCATTCATCTATTCACTGAGGATATAAAGCTTAAAAGCTATTTTGGTGGTTAATAGAGAACTGGGAGCTGGTGTTTGAGATTGTAGAAGGGCAAATCAGGGTTGAGAAAGGGTTGGAGAGTGGATTGGAGTTGAGGATTACCCAAGATTGCTCGAGTTGACTGAATGTGTATGAGTAAACCGGAATTTGGACTCTCAAACTTCAATTCTCGAGATTTTAAACTCAACCCACCGCCTAAGGGCTAAAAACCAGTGTTGAAAATTCGTGTCAAAAAATATATATGCTGTGAGAAATCAGTGGGAAATCACACATATCACAAACATGAGCTTAACCCACCCATAACAGGTGATGTAGATGGTATGGCAAGGTAGAAGCAGAAGAAAGTACACGGGAAAACTCCTCAGACGAGCAAGGAAGAAAAGAAAATACGAAATGGGAAGACCGCAGGTAGAGACACTAATAGGCGATAGAAAGATCAAGAAAGAAAGGTGCAGAGGTGGAAATATAAAAATCAAGCTCGTAAGCGATAAGTTCGTCAATGTTTATGTGCCATCAGAAAACAAGGTCGTGAAAGCAGAGATAATGAATGTTCTGGAGAACAGGGCCCATGTCCACTATGCAAGGAAAAATGTCATTACTAAGGGCGCAATAATCCAAACTTCCGTCGGAAAAGCGAAGGTAACAAACAGACCATCCCAAGAAGGCATCATCAACGCGGTGTTAGTTGAGTGACTGGAGAGAGGTAGCCAACCCTACCCAACTCGAACTTATTTTTCAAATTTAAATAAAGATATTGGCTAAAATTAGCTTATCAGCTAAAAATAGGCAAGAGAGCTTAAATAGCTAAAAGCCCATCTCTAAACAGCTAAATATCATGTAACTACCTCTCCAAGCCTCCCCAGCTCTTTCGCCTTTATTATCTCCATCATAGTGAGATCCAAGGGGTCCTCAATGTTCACTCCATGCTTAAGCTTCAGGTTTCTCATTTCTGGAGATGTGGGACCTATGGCTGGATCTCCGGGAACTCTAGGTGAGACATCGAATATGAAGAACTCCAACCTGTCGTTGTCATATCCTACAGCTCCCTGCAGTCCGAAGAGACCTATTATTCCCGGTGGAAACTCCTCTCTGCATGTTTCTATAAACCTTTCCGCACACTCATAAACCATCTGCTGTTTACTCTCCCTCATAGTAACTCCAAAATGACCTATCTCCTCATTCCTTACGGGTACATTAATTTTAAGCTGATCCTTTGCGGGTAAATTGAGAAATCCCTGTAGGTTCACCTGCCTTCGATCAGAAAACCCAACGAAATCAAAATTCCCAAAAACATCTTTTAAAGCGTAGCTGTGAAAGTTGGCATTAAATCTAGCTCCCAAAACATATTCCTCAATTCTCGCCCTCTTTAATCCTTCTTCGGTTATAACTCCTTTTTTTATTAGCTCTTCCGCTTGTCTGTAGTAATCTTCTGGAGAGTCTGCATAGAAGAATGCTCTTTCCAGCGGATTCTTTGCTTGCTGAACCTTAACAATAACGAGCCTGTCTATCTCCTCCGGAGTATCGAACTCTCTTGGATACCTCAACTTGGCTTTCTCCAACAGATAGTACTGCCCCCTCTCAAAGTTTCTCTCCTCTGCTCTCAGCATGAACCTGTTGCCATATATCGGAACCTCAAAATCCCTCTCAATTCCATCGTACCCCACATAAACCGCAAAGCTCCTATTAGGGATGAAGATCGTGTTCATCTCAATCAGTTTTTCTTGCACCTCTGTGTTGAGAATGTCCTTAAACGAGTCAAGAACTATCACCTCATCGTAAAGATGGCGATTAAAGTCCGTGTAAAGCCTATCTCTTCCTCTCTGCACGACTATTACCGTTTTCAAGCCGAAACTTTTGGCAGAAATTCCCGTTTCCTTTGCGGAATGAGATCCAAAAATGCCAACAGTTACATCTTCATACTCTCCCGCAGTTTTTCTTGCTTTTTCAATCGAGCTTTTCATAATCTCACTCACATTTTCCATAATATCACCAAAATCATGTCTCAAGATCTTTTAAAATCCTTCAATATGCTCTCTCCAGCAATCAATCCGGTAACCGCTGCACCAACAATCCCTCTACTTATCCCCGCTCCATCCCCAATGGCGTAGATGTCCTTTATGTTTGTTCTCATCTCGGAGTCGACTTGCAGTTTCAGGGAGTAGAACTTTATCTCTGGAGCATACAGGAGCGTGGAATCGTCTGCAACTCCCGGTATGACCTTATCGAGCTGTTCAAGAGCATCAATTATGTCTGTCACAACTCTTCCCGGATAAGCTAAGCTTATGTCTCCCGGTATAGCCTTTTTCAAGGTAGGACGGACGAGTATGTTGTTTCTTATCCTGTTTTCCGTGCTTCTCCTGCCGAGCCTTAGGTCTTTCAACCTCTGAACTATCGGATTCCCACCACCAAGCTTGGTTGTGATTCTTGCCAGGTCTCTTCCCCACTCATTTGGATGCTCAAACGGTTCTGTGAACTTATAATGCCCAAGTAAGGCAAAGTTGCTGTTGTTTGTTTTTTCTCTTGCTTTACTGTGTCCGTTCACCAAGCAGAAGTCTCCGTAATCCTCCCTTATCACCCAGCCCCTCGGACATGTGCAGAAAGTTCTAAGATAGTCGTCATGCTTTTTCGTCACCACCTTGAGTTTTGGATCGTAGATAACAGATGTTATCTCATCCATGATAGATGCTGGAACCTCCACCCTAACACCAACATCAATGCTCCTCGCCTCCGAGTCTCTGCTCAAAGCCATTCCATGTTTTTCAGCCCATTTTTCAAGCCACTCCGCACCCCATCTTCCAACACCGATTACCAGTTTCTCGTATTCGTATTTCTTGCCTTTCGAAGTCCTCACTACCTTTTTCTGCGGGTCTATGTCCACTACAGATGTGTTCGTGTATATTTTCACCCCGTTTCCCTTCAGGTAGTTCTCGATGTTCTTGATTACCTTGGGCAGTTCATCACTCCCCACATGCCTCTGCTTCAGGGGGACAAATTCAATCCCAACAGAGTTCGCTTTTCTCAAAAACTCCTCAAGCTTACCGTTATCCATACCATAAACTTCATCAGGAGCCCCATTTTCAAGAAATATGGAATCTACCTCGTTCATCTTCTCAAGCAGATAGTTCGAATCAACCAACCCTAAAAAATCTCCACCAACGGTATAGCTTGAGGGATACTCCGGCTTTACAAAATTCAACTTTCCATCGGAAAGTCCACCAGCCCCCCCAACTCCGGATGTGATGTTACACGGGTCGCATTTCAGACAAAATGTCTCAGAAAGGTCGCTTGGACACTTCCTCTTGTTAATATCTCTTCCCATCTCAAAAACAGCAACTTTTGCTTTGGTAGCGAGTTTATGTGCTGCGAACAACCCTCCCGGTCCTGCTCCAATAATTATCACATCAAATTTCATACATTTTTCAACTCCTTATACATACCTTATTTAACATTTTTCCTTCCGCTGTTTTCATCCGTTATTTTTTGTTTTCATTCTTTCTGTTTTCAGAACAGAACCCTATTTTTTAAGTGATTTTCCGATCTTGTATCCCTTGAACATCAGAAAAACAGCTATTAAAATAGAGATCACGGTAAAAAAGATGTTATAGGGGTTCGCTAAAAAAAAGATTGATATTATCGTCCCCAGTATAGCGACAAGCATTCCCGCATGGAAGGTAAGTAATGCTACCCTAACATCGAACTTCCTCGTCATCGTTCGTTTAACTGGGATTTCGTTTGATTTTTTTCATCGGGTGCTTCCACAACCTCAAAGCGAGATTTTCAAAGTGTTATCCCGCCTGAGGACTAAGCATGGATTGTACCTTCTTTTGAAGTTCCACAAGCCTCTCTCTAAGCTTTTCCTCCTGTCTCTCAAGTGTTTTTATTCTGATTTTCAGGGTCTCGGTTTTCTCCTCAAGCTCCTTAACCATGTTTTCTTTCGTTGATTTTATGAGTATTCCACCTACGGTTTTATAAACTACAGTATCTTCGGTCTTTTGCAGTTCTTCAAGAGCCATTTCCGCTTCTTTTAATCCCGCATCGAGTTGCAGTCTTTGGTTTACCACAATCTGAAGCTGTTGCTGGAGTTGTTGCAGTTGAGCAACCATATTTTGAAGTTGGGGTGGGAGTTCAGTACTCATCTTCTAACACCTCTTCACATATTTTTAAAAGCCTCAACCACGAGTTGAGCCCCGCTCTAAATGATGTTAAATCTTCAGCTTTGAGCCTTAGGATTAAGGCATCTCCCTTTAAATAAATTTTTGCCTCACTCCTTATGCCCTCACCCTCCTCCGGTTTAAGGGCGGAGTAGATTAAATCCGCATCTTTCTCGAACACGAACCTGAACTCCCCAGTAAACCGCTCCATTTATCCATCACCATCTAAGTTCACTCTCTTATGTAGAGCACTATAACTGTTTTCCCTTCGTACCTGAAATTGAAGTACTTCCTCCCATTCCTTCTTCCGAATATCACTTCCTTCCTAAGAGACTCTCTCAACCTCATCTTCTTCTTCAGTTTCTCACCCGCCCTATTCAACGGAACCGCTTCGAGCACGGAGGGATCGAACCACACCTTCCCAACAAAAAACACCGGAGAATCATCCATTTTTGTTTTTTTGATTATTCCCGGACTGAATTTCAAAGAGAGAACTTCTTCTTTGGATTCAAAAACCCTTAAAATGGCTGGATTTCCCTTAATTTCCTCAATGATTGCAAACTTACCTAACTCGTGAAGCTCCTCAAGACTCATTTTTCCCCGATTCACATATTCCCAGTTCATGAAGCTCGACAAAACCTTCGATAAGCTTCTGGTTTTTCTGCTGGGCTTTCTCGATGTCGTTAGTATCACAAGTTTTCCTAAACCTCTATTGTATTAATTCTTAACCCTAATTCCTAACCTTCATCTTTTTTGTTCGCAAAATTAAAATTCATTAAGATGATTTAAAGATTGATGTTTAAATTCTTGCTCGAAAAAACAGTTGAAATTGCCAGAAAACTGAATGAGGATAAAATATTTATCGTATCCGACACTTTTTTTGAAGGTAGCGAGTATAAGGGTTTGAAAATCTATAATGTTCCGAGAAAATATTCCACCTACATTGAATCCGTCCTGTTTTCCCTCGAAAAGGAGTACGACCTCGAAAAGGTGTTGAGTTCCGAGTTCATTGAGAAGATCGTTCTAACACATCACACATCCGAGTACCTCGTATCCTTGGCGTATCTGAGCAGTATAGAGATCACAGACAACTTCATAGTCCTACTAAACTTGAACTCTGTTCAGGGAATATTTGTCGTGAATCCCAAGAATAGCGTCTTTTATAGAGCCATGAAGGAGTGTTCCGAGAGAATTAGCCCAGAGATACTGAGGGCGGTGCTGAACATTGCAATCACCCTCGCGGTGAAGGGAAGAGAGGGGAAAAAGATTGGAACCGCATTCATAATAGGAGACTCCAAGGAGGTCATGCGGAGGTCAAGACAGCTGATAATCAACCCCTTCGAAGGGCATCCAGAGGAGAGAAGAAACATAAAAAATCCGGATATATGGGAGACCGTTAGAGAGTTCTCACAGCTTGATGGTGTTTTCATCATAGATGAGGACGGAACTCTACTCTCTGCAGGCAGATACCTGAATGTCTCCGCCTCCGACCTAAAACTCAGACCCGGTCTTGGAGCAAGACACATGGCATGTGCAGCAATATCTCAGGAAACGGAAGCCATATCAGTTGTCGTTTCTGAGAGCGGAGGAGACATAACTGTTTTTAAAGATGGTAAGGAAATTCTGAAGCTCAGCAGTATACTATTCGCCTGAGCGAGAGGATGTTACCGCGGAAAGTTAAATTTAAAAATCGGGTAAACATTGTGTTGGTGAGCATACCAAACCATGAGAATTCAAAGCCATCAAATCATAACCTTGCAACCTGAAGAAAGACCACCGAAAATTTAAAATGGTAAAATTTAAAAGGGGAAATACCGGAGGTATTGTCATAAGATGAGTTCGGAAATATGTGGAGTATGCGGGTTACCAAAAGACCTATGCGTTTGCGAAGAGGTAGCTAAGGAACAACAGCAGATAACCATAAAGCTCACCAAACGGAGATACGGGAAAGAGGTTACTGTTATTGAAGGAATTGACATGGGTGAGATCAACATCGACGAGCTTGCGAAATTTTTGAAGTCAAAACTTGCGTGCGGTGGTACGGTTAAAAACCGTACAATCGAGCTACAGGGCAACCATGTGAGCAGAGTTAAAGAGCTTCTGATCCAGAAGGGCTTTAACCCAGATCGAATAAAAAGCTGAGAGATCAAGGAAGTGCTGTGAATACTCGAAGAACCACGATAATTTGGCAATTTTACAGACTCAACAGCTCGACAATTTTACCCAAACCACATTGTGAGGATCTCCCCTATTCTGTCTTTGAGGAACGCTGTAATGTCCACACCCGTTACCTGTAGCACATAGTATATCCCAACAAAGGTACCTACCATACTCCCGATGTTCGTGAACGCGGTAACAAGAAGTACCCTGAAAAATCTGTTCTTCATCAAATCCCTGAGAGATTTTGCTTCAGATATTTTCTCCAGATCACCTGTGGTGGGCTTTCTCACCCACGCTTCAACGAGTCCTGAGACCCATCCCGCAGCAATTGCTGGATTCAGTGAGGTCAGCCACGCAAATAAGAAGGCGGAAAGTATGGAGAGAGGGTGCGCTCCCGCAAGTCCTGCCCCTATGGCCGACAGCACACCATTAATCAGAAACCAATACATAAATGCGGTCAGGATCGTTTGCGTGTTAAGGGATAGAAATACCGAGATGAATATTAGAGCTATGAGGGCGAGGATGAAGTAGGAAACAACCTTAAGAACGCTGAATCTACTTTTCTTTACCCTCAACAGGGAATTGATGTCCGGTGTCTCCCTCTCAAACAGGTACTTCCTTATTCCCCTCACATGTCCCGCTCCAACAACTGCAACAACCTTAGAGTATTTCTCAGAAAGCATAGAGATATTTCCAGCCATATACGCATCTCTCTCATCTATCAGAACCTTAACCGCATTGGGTGATACCTTCTCGAACTCCGACACCATCGCGGATATCACATCCTCCTTCAGCATCTCATCAACATCCACATCATCACCTTTGAATAGTCCGCCCATCAGACTGAGAACGAGCTTAATCTTCTCAAAAAACGACAAAGATGTCCAGAACCTCTTAAAGGTTATCGTTATATCTCTATCTATCAGTGCTACATCAGCTCCAACCTCTTTTGCAGTTTCTATTGCGGTTAGCATTTCCTCTCCCGGTTTTACACCGTATTTCTCACCGATTCTCCTCTGAAAATACGACAAAAGAAGCTGGAACAGCATTAAATGTGCTTCTCCTCTTTTTATAACATCGATTATGGACACTTCAGGGTTTTTTCGTTGAGTTAGTGCAACAAATCTTTTCTTATCTAGCTCAACCGCAACCACAGAAGGTTTCTCCCTCAAGATGGTCTCTCTTACCTCTTCAATAGATTTCTTAGATACATGAGCGGTTCCTATCAGAACTATGCTGTCCATGCCTTCCGTGCCCTTTTCACCATCCACCCTGCTCATGCCCTCATCCATGCTCCCGTCAGCACTATCCGGTTTTTGCAAGTTTTTGCACCTCCTTGAAACTCTCTTGAATTCCCAATATCTCCAGCGTCCTCATCAGATCTGTTTTTGAGACTATTCCAACCACTCTGTCCTCGTAAACTACAGGCAACCTTCCCACACCCTTTTCGTTCATAATTTTGAAGGCATCAAAGGCACTCGCAAGAGGTGCTATCGTTATAACATCCTTCCTCATTACCTCTCCAACGGGTACATCCTCATCCACATTGGTTATGTCCCTAAGGGTGACTATTCCCACGATCTTATCCCTATCAACCACAGGATAGCCCAGATGCTTTGTTTTCAGCATTAGCTGAAGAACTTCCTTTACAGATGTGTCCGGAGAGACTGTTATAGGTGATGAACTCATAATGTCAATAACCTTCACTCTCTTGAGCACATTCTCAACCATCACGAGCTTCTCCTCTTCATTTGCCCCCATATATATGAAGAAGGCAATTAAAATAAGCCACGGATTTACAAACAGACCAAATAAGCCCATAACAAATGCAATTAACTTTCCAATCTCCGCAGAGATTTTCGTTGCCTTTATAAAACCTATCCTCTTGGACAAAAAACCCCTCAATATCCTTCCACCATCAAGAGGGAAAGCAGGGATCAGATTGAAGAAGGCAAGGAAGAAATTGTACATTGCAAACACCCTTGAGAACTCGGAGAGTATCGATACTTGAAGAAGATACAGTGCATAAAAGACCACTCCAACCGCTATACTGAAAAGCGGTCCTGAAAACGCTATTTCTATCTCCTTCTTCGGCTCTTCAGGAATTCTATCGAGCATCGAGACCCCGCCGAAGATGAAGAGAACTATGCCCTTTACCTCCACCCCTCTTCTCTTCCCGGTGATTGAGTGGGACAGCTCATGAAACAGGACAGATATGAAAAGCGAGATCGATGCCAGAATTGAAAGGGAAATTCTTATCAACTGGGAATACGGGAGATTCGAGAACCCGTACGGGTAAGGTGTAACATACAGAGCATAACTAAAGAGGAAAAGAACCGCTATGAGCGAGATGTGAACACTAATGTCTATTCCAGCGATGCTTCCAATTCTCAAAGAGGATTTCATAAAATTAGTTATTGAGACGGATATAAAATAATTCTCACCCGATGAGTCCAAACGGATGTTGCGAGAGAGTCCACAATGCAGCTATAAATCCATCTCCCGTACATCCTAAATATTAAATATTTTGCGGTAATTTTTTTAATTGGTGAAATCATGATCGGTGAAATTTCCACCCTTTTTGGACTCAAGGTATATACAGATGAGGGAAGATATGTTGGAAAAGTTGACGATGTTCTGATCGATGCTGAGCAGAGATTGATCAGGGGATTGGCGGTGGGAAACTACAACAAAGCCATCATCGAATCTAAGGCTCCCGGGGTGATAATCCCTTACCGACTTGTAAAATCCGTAAATGACATCGTGATAATAAAGGATATCTTCAGAATGCACAGGGAGAGGAGTAGAGAATACGAGAGAAGGGAAGAGTACGAGGAATATGAAAAGTACGAGGAAGAAGAGGGAGAATACGAAGAATACGAAGAGGAGAGCGATGCCGAGTACATCGAAGAGGGGAAGAAGATTTGAGTAACGATGCATGAATCACGGAGTTATGCGTGCGGAAAACAAAATCCTGTATCTGATTGAGAACTCCGGAGAAAAGGGGATACTCCAAAGCGATATTCCGAAAATCCTCCACCTTTCAAAGTCAACTGTAAGCGATATCCTTTCCGAACTCGAACGGACGGGGGAAATTATTCGGGAAAAGGTATCTTCCAAATCCTATAGAGTTTGGTATGTTCACTACTACCCCTCCCCTATCCCGGGTATTCTCAGAATCGGAATACTGAAATCCACGGAATACTTTCATGTGATAGTTTCCGCACTTAGATGTAATGCTATTTTGAGGTTGTTTGATGATCCAATCGATTTGACAAGAGCGGTAAGTCAGGGAAGAGTGGATATAGCCCTCAGCCCCCTTCTAACACAAACAATGATGGGTCTGCTGATGAAGAGTTACAGAATAATCAGAATTGTTGCCAAAAACGGAAGTGGGATCGTTTACGGAGATGGAGATGGAATCTACGGCACAACCGAGATTTCAACCATGGACAGAAACCTGAGGAAGTATCTGTCAAAAATGGGGAAGAAAAGCTACAGAATAGTCTACTTCAGCTCTCCGGAAGCAATAGTCGAAAGCCTGAAAAAGGGCAACATCAGAGGAATCGCTATATGGGAGCCATTTCTGAGCATTTTAAAGGCTCAGGGATACAGTGTCAGCTATTTCAACGACATAATCGGTGACTTCCTCTGCTGTTCCATGAGCGTCAACAATGAGTCCCTGAGAATAAACGGAGAATTCATAAAAGAGTTCTTGGAGGAGTACGATAACTGCTGTAAGGAGAGAATCACCGAAGACAAAATAGATGTTGTAGGAGATGTGCTTGGATTCGATAGAAACATAATTGAGGACTCGATTAAGAACTACAAGTTCTGCATTGAGCCAGATATGGATGAAGTCGTGGATTACCTGAGAGACTCGGGATTTGAGGTGAATTTGGAAAACCTCGAAAGAATCTTCGACCTAACTGCTTTCAGAGATTGAACGCTAAGTATTGGTTTTAGCTATTCTCGGTTGCTTATTTCAATCCTCAGAACAGATCCTCTGATGTCAGGAGGGGTACGAATTTCACTCCCGCTTTCCTCATTTCCTCTTCTGCACCCTCCATCCTATCAACTACTACAACAACTCCGGAAACCTCGCCCCCGCTCTTCCTCACCCTCTCAACCACGGATAAAGCCGAGTGTCCCGTTGTCGTGACATCCTCCACTACCAAAAACTTTTCTCCACTCTCGATCTCCCCTATCAAATCGGATGTTACACCATAATCTTTCCTCTTCTTTCTGAAGATTAAAAGCGGTTTTTCGAGCTTCATCAATAGTGAGACCGCAAGAGGAACTCCTCCTAACTCAATACAGGCGATCTTATCGAAATCTATCTTCTCTCTCACTATAACCTCCTTTGTAGCCTCTGCAAAAACTTTAAGAAACGATGGATTGGTAGATGCCTTTTTTATGTCCACATAATAGTTACTTCTCTTACCGGAAGACAGCACGAATTCTCCGAATCTCAGGCATCCTATTCTTATCAGCTCCTCTTTGAGCTTTTCTTTCAGTTCTCTTGTTATCACGAGCCTCACCACGGTACATCCTTTAATCCGAGTTTATAGGCGATGTAGTTCACCCCGAGGTGCAGTGCAGGAGTAATTAGTATCCCAGCCAAGATAACATTTTTGGTGAACAGAGTTAAGAAGTACGGAGAGAACGCGTAAGCGAAGATGTATGCGAAGAGGAGAAATGTGAGTTGATCGAAAACAGGAAATGACTTGCCCCGCTCAATTCCGACTCTCCTCTTTATAAAACTTCCAAAAACATCCCCGAACAAAGACCCGAAAGAGAGAAGGAAAAAGAGGAAGATTGCGGAGTTTACATCAATACCTGAGAAGTACCGAATGCCTAAGATGGCTTCTATGTGATACTGCAGTACACCGCAGAAGACTCCACCCACAACCCCAAAAACAAAACCTCGAATCGTCTTACCATCACCAAGAACTCTTTTTCCGTCGATAAACTTCTTTCCCAAGTCGATTGGCATTCCTCCTCCGAAGATGACCGCGAAATTGTTGGGAGTGTATGCAGGGAGCAAGAGCCATATCGTGGTAAGGAGAAGCTCAAGCATAAATGCGGATAACGAAACCTTGATATATCTCTTTCGGCTTTCTTAAAAATATGAGTAATTCCTATCTTTGTGTTGCAGAGTGCTTTACCACGATCAGGAGGTTTAACTATGGTATCAAAATCGAAATCTGAAATCGAATTCCCATATAAAACAACATCACTCTGTCCTGAATGTCTCAAGGTTTTAAACGCTGAGGTTTATACCGAAGATGGAAAAGTGATGATAAAGAAAGTTTGTCCCGAGCATGGTGAGACCACCGAGGTGTATTGGGGAGATGTGGAGATGTTCAAAAAAGCCTACAAATTCGCTCACGACGGTCCGGGCATTGAGAACCCTATTGTTGATTCCGCAAACTGTCCGTTTTCATGCGGGCTTTGCAAAATCCACAAAAGTCAGACCGCATTGCTGAACATCGTCCTAACGAACAGATGCGATTTAATGTGCTGGTATTGCTTCTTCTATGCGAGAAGGGCAGGATATGTTTACGAACCCACAATTGAGCAAATCAGAGAGATGATCAGAGTTGCAAGAAGCATAAAGCCAGTCCCAACAAACGCGGTACAGCTAACGGGAGGGGAACCAACTCTGAGAGATGATCTCATTGAGGTAATCAAGGCTATAAGAGAGGAAGGAATTGAACATGTTCAGCTCAACACGAACGGCATAAGACTTGCCTTAGAGCCTGATCTCGCCAAAAAAGTTAGAGAGGCTGGATGTAATACCGTGTATCTCTCATATGATGGAGTAGATGAAAAAACAAACCCTAAAAACCACTATGAAGTCCCCAAAGTCCTTGAAAATTGTAGGAGGGCTGAACTCGGTATTGTTTTGGTTCCAACTGTCATAAAGGGTGTTAACGATCACCAGTTGGGAGATATAATTCGTTTTGGTGCTGATAATATCGATATCATCAGAGGTGTGAACTTTCAGCCCGTTAGCTTGGTTGGAAGCATGCCGAAAAGAGAGAGGGACAAGGTTAGGATAACAATACCGGATGCAATAATAAAAATAGAGGAGCAGACCGAAGGGGAGATTAGCAGAGAGGACTTCTATCCCGTCCCGAGTGTAGCTCCAATCTCCCACTTCGTTGAAGCGGTGACCGGTATCCCACAGTACGAGCTAACAACACACTGGGCATGTGGAATGGCTACCTACGTCTTCAAAGAAGACGGAAAGCTCATACCAGTTACGAGATTCATAGATGTCGAGGGTCTGTTCGAGTACCTCAACGAGAGAGCTGAAGACCTGAAGGAGAGCAAGCTGAAGAAGATCAAAGCGGTGAAAGGTGTGATCGATCTCAGGAAATTCGTAGATCAATCCAGAGCCCCCAAAGGATTTGATGTCACGAAAATTTTGTTTGATGTTCTCGTGAAGCACGATTACACATCCCTCGGCTCATTCCACATGAAGTCACTGTTCATAGGAATGATGCACTTCCAAGACCTCTACAACTACGACATAGAGAGGGTTAAAAGATGTGAGATTCACTACGCCACCCCCGATGGAAAAATAATCCCATTCTGCACATTCAATGTGATTCCGGAGTACTACAGAGACAAAGTTCAGGCAGAATACGGCATTCCAATTGAGGAATGGGAGAAGTCGACCGGAAAGTCCCTGAGGAAGGACATATACAGGGTTGTTAAAAAACCGAGAGAGTGATTGCATTGAGTGTTCTCAGAGGATTTTTTATCGGTAGATTCCAGCCCTATCACTTCGGGCATCATGAGGTGATCAAACACATAGTGGACAAAGTGGACGAGCTCATAGTAGGAATCGGCAGTGCACAAGAGAGCCACGAACTCGAGAATCCCTTCACCGCGGGAGAGAGGATTCTGATGATATCTGAAGCCTTGGAGGAGCTAGACATAAGGAAGAAGATTTACATAATCCCCTTAGAGGACATCTACAGGAACAGCCTATGGGTATCGCATGTTTGCTCGATGGTTCCACCGTTCCATGTTGTCTTTTCGAATAACCCTCTAGTTGTCAGACTTTTCCTCGAAGCAGGATTCAAGGTGTTTAACACGAGCATGTACAACAGGGACGAGTATCAGGGAACTGAAATAAGGAGGAGGATGCTCGAAGGTGAACCTTGGGAGCATCTCGTTCCGGAATCCGTTGCAAGAATAATCAGGGAAATCGATGGGATAAAGAGGATCAGAGAAATTGGTGGAAAGGAAATCGGAAACGGGGTCATCATCAGCTCCAAATCCGAATTAAAATCCTTGCTGAATTATAAAAGTGAGAAATGAAGGAGATCGTTGTTGTCGAGACGGAGTTATCTGTCCCGTACTTTTTCGCTGTAATTGAGGACGGTTTCGTGGTGAAATCGTACTTCAGCAACGACTCGACAGGGGAGAAAATTACCTCGAAAATCGGAAAGAGGCTGAAAAAAGACCTGAAGTATTACTTTTCCGGACTTAGGGATGTGTCAGACTACCCAACCAAGTTTAAAGCAACGAACTTCACTCTGCGTGTTTTGGAAGAGGTGAAAAAGATCCCCTACGGTGAGACGAGAACCTACAAGGATGTGGCTGAGAGGATAGGTGTGAAAGGATACAGAGCTGTTGGAAGAGCTTTATCTCTGAACCCTGTTCCCATAATAATACCATGCCACAGGGTTGTTGGAAGCAAAGACTTGGGAGGATACATGGGCAAAAAAGGAGAAAGACTCAAAAGAGAGCTTCTCATGCTGGAGAAAATCGAATTAGATAAATAATCGAATTAAATTTGGTAAGATGCAAGTTTATCTCCTGCCGAACTTTTTGAAGATGAAGGCAAGAGCTACGATCGCCAACAATATTATTGCCCCACCAATGATTGATGCGGAGCTTTTTTCTTTCACTATAACCCTAATCTGCTCTTCCATGCTTGTTTGATCGCTTTTTATCGTTAGCTTGATTTTGTACTCTCCCGGAATTTGGTCAGAAGGTATGTGGATTCTCATCGTAATTGGGTGCGAGTCATACGGCTCTATGGCAGGTATAAACGGTGGCTCAATCTCTACATCCCACTTCGATGGCGGAGTAATCGTGAAATTAATGTTAGTTACAGAGCTCGTTCCGGAATTTCTCAAAATTGCTTTATATTCAACTTCACTTCCCTGTTCGGCGGAGATCATGAAGCTCCTTAGCGGATCGAATATCAACCTATGCTCACCACTCAGGCTTAGCTGGAGTTCCTCCATCTTGGTATCATGTCCGATTACAAAAACCGTGAAGTTGTAACTGCCTGTTTTGGCATTTGGCGGAACTAAAATTTCAAGATAGATATTCTTCTTCTCTCCTCCCTCTAAGTAAACTTCTGATATTGCTTCACTTCCACCTTCTTCTCTGAACTTGTAGTAGAAGGTTTCTGGAAGCCCCTCTACCGAAAGCTCATAGGAATCTTCGGAATAGCCCGTATTCTCTATCCTCATTCTGTAAACCGGGTTCCCTGCTCCAATGGTTGCGGATACTTTGGGAGTGTACACTCGAAGATAGAAACCGTACGGCTTTTGCTCAAGCACTATTGTTCCCAAATCGTTTGTCTTTCCAGCTTTCACAACCACATCCTCGATTTCCTTCTCGTAATACCCATCCTTAGATATCCTGAGTGTGTAAGTGCCCTCAGAAAGCTCAATTAAAACCTCTCCTGTCTCCGATGTCTGATATGTTGTCCGATACTCTCCCCTCGAGATGTTCACGGTAGCAGAATATATAGGCTGACCGTTTTTTCCGTAAACCTTGAGCTTAATCTTGCCCGGCTCTCCCCTATGGGTTTCGGTGATTCTGAAATCGAGCTTGATGGTCTGCTTGTTAAACATCGGAGCGACATGATACAACCCTACATCACTCGAACTGCTGGTTTCAACCTCCAACGACAGAGTTCTGCTCTCTTCCGGCTTTAGAACAATCTTAAATATCTCCATGTTGTTCTCCTTGAACCTGTACTCCCATCCTTCAGGTACAACTGCGGAAAGTTGCACCACATAGTCTGCGTTGAGGTTGTTCGTTACCGTGATTGGTATCTCAACAGTATCTCCTGCTTCAATCGCAATACCCGATATCGAGGGTGTGATTGTCAATGGCTTCTCCGGCATCTCTACACTAACCCTTATTGACAAGCCTCCCCCTGCATCAACATAGACATAGTATACTTTCTCTTCAACTCCCGAAGGTACCTCAATGCTAAGATCTACATCTACCGATTCGTTCGCATCCAAGGACAGACTCTCAACCCACTTTCCGTTGTAAGAAAACCTGCAAATCAACGGATCGCATTTAGCCCTTAGTGGGATGTCTCTCTCGTAGTCTCTGTCGTTTTTAATCGTGATGGGGAGTGTGACTTTCTCCCCCGGCACCACAGTTATCTTTTCGATGTCCGTGTCCACACTTCCGATAAAAGTTGTAACAAGAACGAAAAGCAGAGCCACCCTTATAAACATAGCGTTCACAAAATATCACTCCTGAGGAACTTTATATAGCTCAGCACGAAAAACACCAGAGGATACAGGATGAAACCGACTATGTTCTTCGTAGTATCTCTCGCTCCGAAGCTGTACATTTCGGTCGGTCTTAAGAAATCGATTACAACACGATTGTAGTTGTTCGAGGGTGAGAGCAACTCGAACAACTCGGTAATAGCCCTTACTCTCTCCCAGTAATCATCCATGATTCTGTTGTACTCCACACCCTGAGACCCATCCGGAGTCTCCACATAATGTACCTCTGGAGGGGGTCCCACAATGGATTGAGCTACCATAATGCCTATAAATGGCATCAGAAATGAGACGAGCAAAAAGATGCCGAACGCTATCATCAAGGATGTGCTTGACTTCTTTGCTATCACGGAGGAGAACAGACCGATGGAGAACATGGTGAATATGTAAACGGAAGTTACTACTATGAACTTGACCGCTATCACAAAATCCTCCATGGATGTGGAGAAACCCTTCATCAGAGATGCTCCAAATGTGATTATCGTCACAAGCGTCACCGCAATAACGAATGCTCCGAATGCTCCAAGTGCTTTCCCGTTTATCACCTGATCCCTGAAAACCGGGTGAGATAGCAGGGTTTTGAGGGATCCGCTCTCCCTTTCCTTAGTTATCAGATCAAAGCCAACAAGCAATCCGAGGAAGGAGCCTATAAAGTTGAAACCGAAAGTTGCTATAGCCATGAAGATATTCCTCGCCTCTCTCTCGGATGTGAAAAAACCAGAATAAACAGAGTAAATGCAAACAAGCAAAAGAATGATGAGGAATGCTATGAATCTTTTACTCGTTATCTGATCCGCAAACTCCTTTTTAGCTACGACGATGACACTCATTTTCACTCCTCCAGACCTATGGCTTTCATGTAAACCTCCTCAAGATCAATATCCTTTATATAAAGCTCCTTTAAGTAATACCCGTTCTCAAACAGCTTTTTAGATACCTCCAACCTGCAATCCCTCTCTGAAGTTATCAGAATCATTCTATCACTCATGGATATCTCCCCAAACTCAGAAAGCAGATCCATCAGGTTATCATCAAAAGGCTCCGGCTGTACGAGTATTCTGTATCCAGATGAGAACTCATCTATCTTTCTCTTCGTTATTAATTTTCCACGGTACAGAATTCCCACCGTCTCACAAACATCCCTGACTTCCGATAAAATGTGGGACGAAAAGAAGATCGTTTTTCCCTCCTTCTTTTGTTCTCTGATTATTTTCCTAAAGAGTCTCGCTCCCTGCGGATCGAGTCCTGAAGTAGGCTCATCAAGAAATATTACTTCCGGATCGTTAAGCAAAGCCTGAGCCATTCCGAGTCTCTGTTTCATTCCTTTGCTAAATTCTCCAACCTTCTTATCCGTATCCAATTCGACAAGCTCCAACAGCTCATTTATCCTACTCAAAGCCTCATTTTTGCTCATTCTGTAGAATTCGGAAAAGTATAGGAGATTACTCTTCGCAGACATATTGTCGTAGAATCCGACATTCTCGGGGAGATAACCGCATATCTTCTTTATCTCCCTTGGATGTCTCACAACATCTATCCCCGCAATTGAAACTCTGCCCTCGGTGGGCTGTAGCATTCCCATAAGTAGATTAATGGTGGTGGTTTTCCCGGATCCGTTCGGTCCAAGAAATCCAAAAACCTCATTCTCCTCTATCGTTAAGTTTAAACCATCGAGAGCTTTGAACTTTCCGTAAACCTTACTTAGATTCTCAACTTCTATCAAACTCTCACCTTGATTTAGGAAAATTTTGGTGAATAAATATTTTTTGTTTTTGTTATAATTTATTTTAACATCGTAAAATATTAAGCTCAAAAGAAAATATTATCAACCTCCACAAGTAAAACCTATTCTCAAAACCGTTAAGCGAAAAGATAAGAGCGACCTTAGTGTCGAAGGGTGTGGTTCTGCAACTCGTTTCTCCAAGCTCTTGAGTTCATCACACTTTCCACCGCCTTTACCCCACATTCCACCACCTTCCAACCCACAGAAAACTTTTTCTTGATCTCTTTCGAAGATAACCCATGGACAAACTTATAGAGGTCCTTCTTGATGACAACTTTAGAAAATACCTCGGAGCGGAAGTTGAGGAGATAAGAGAGGGCTACGCAAGGGTCAGGGCAGAGGTTAAAGAGGAATTCCTGAACTTTCATGGTGTAGCCCATGGAGCGTTCATTACCGCTCTTGCAGATTTTGCCTTCGCAATTGCAGGAAATTCAGACAATATTAGAAGAATGGCTGTTAGTATTACCATTGATTTCTTTTCCTCTGCAAGGGTAGGAGATGTCCTAATCGGAATTGCGGAAAGGGTTTCTGGTGGGAGGAGAGTGGGTTTTTACGACTTGAGAGTGATGAAAGGAGAGAACACGATTGCAAGGGGAAGTGCGGTGGTATACGGGAAAGGAGAAAAGATCACTAATGAGTCGGATGATTGATTTTTTTGACTTTTAAGCCTGAAAGCTTAAAAAACCCATTTTGCTAATTGCTGGCACGCAACAAATTACCGAATGATTTATATTGATAAAATCTGACAAAAATTCATGCGAGTCGGTGTTGTAGGAGTTGGATGCACCAAGTTTGGAGTTCATGAAAAAACGATTCAAGAACTTGCATTTGATGCGGTTAAAGAGGCTTTAGAGGATGCTAATCTCTCTAAGGATGATATAGATATCAGTGTTGTGGGTACATCAAACACAAGGGGCTATGAGTTGATGCCCGCGGTTCCAATAAACGAGTACTGCGGTTTTGCGGGAAAAGGTCCTATCAGGGTTGAGGCTGCTTGTGCCACAGGAAGTGCAGCATTCTATACCGCATATTCAAGCATAATTTCCGGAATGGCAGATATTGCAATCGCAATCGGTGTTGAAAAGATGACCGAATTGAACACTCCCACATCCCTTGCAGTTGGTGGGAGATCAGGTAGTTACTTGTGGGAGTTTCATCAGTACGGTACAACATTTCCCGGCTACTATGCCATGCACGCCTCCGCTCACATGAAAAAATACGGCACCACCCCGGAACAACTCGCAATGGTTGCAGTGAAAAATCACAGGAATGCTTCAAAAAATCCAAAAGCCCATTTTCCAAAAGAGATAACCCTCGAAAAAGCGGTTTCTTCAAGGTATGTCGCCTACCCTCTGAAACTATTTGATTGCTGTCCTATAAGCGATGGAGCAAGTGCAGCAATTCTTGCATCAGATAAGAAGATTAAAGAACTCGGATTAGAGGCAGTGTATGTTGATGGAATAGGATTTTCATCCGATTCTGCAAATCTAACAAGGAGAGAAGATTACGCCGGACTGAAGGCAACAGNAGAATCCGCAAAGATGGCGTACAGAAAGGCCAACATTGNGAATCCAGTTAAAAGCTTGGATGTTGCATGCCTNCACGACTGCTTCACAATAGCGGAGATAATGGCTTACGAGGATCTCGGATTTTGCAAGAAGGGAGAGGGTGGAAAATTCGTTGAGGAGGGCAGAAGCGACTTCGGAGGAGACTTGCCTGTCAACACCTTTGGTGGACTGAAGGCAAAGGGACACCCTCTTGGGGCTACCGGACTTGCAATGATCTACGAAGTCGTGAAACAACTGAGAGAGGAGGCAGGTGAGCTTCAGGTTGATCTCGAGAATTACAAGGCGCTGATTCACAACATCGGTGGTACGGGACATTTCGGATGGGTTTTCATTCTGGGGGTGTGAAGATGATTATCGAAGGTAGAGAGCTAACTTTCAAACACAACATTCCCGTTACCTCGTTTGAGAGGTACTGGAAGGGGCTTGAAAATGGGAAGGTGTACGGTACAGTATGTAAAAGCTGTGGAGAGAAGTTCTATCCTCCCCAGCCAGACTGCAGTAATTGCTACTCAAGCGATGTAGAGTGGGTTGAGATAACGGGAGAAGGAGTTGTGGAGTGCTTTACCGAACAACACTCCTTCCCCGCAGGGTTTGAGTTCCTTAATGAGTCGTACATAATCGCGGTAGCAAGGTTCGGAGATTTTAAAGTTGTGGGATGGAGTAGAGATAAAATTGATGTTGGAGACAGGGTTTCTATGGAAACTGACAGGGATGAAACGGGGGTTTGGAAGGTTTACTTCAGGAGGGTGTGATTTATATGGAGGATAAAGTAAGATTCGGTATAGAGGGTCCTAATTCCCCGTGGGATGCGATCTTAGACATAACAACATACTGTGATAAGATCGGTCTCGATTCCTACTGGATGCCTGACCATCTCGTAGCAACGGGGGTTAAGAGGTGGGATGCCTTAGAAGCTTGGGCTTGTTTGAGTGCCCTTGCAATGAGAACCGAGAACATAATGCTCGCCACCGGAGTTAGTGACACATACCGCTATCATCCCGCGGTTCTCGTTCAGAAGGCAAACACGCTTGATATACTCTCAAATGGAAGAGCAATTCTCGGTATAGGAATTGGAGAGGCTATGAACCTTGTTCCGTTCGGTATTGACTACGATAAGCCGGTAGGAAGAACGATTGAGGCTCTTGAGGTTATAAAATTACTTCTCGAAAAAGATTTCGTCGACTTCGAAGGAAGGTATTACAAGTTAAAGCAAGCATTCGTTCACCCAAAACCGCTTCAGCAACCTCACTACCCAATATATGTTGCGGGGAGTTCTCCGAGAACGATGAGAATGGTTGGAAGGTTTGCTGACGGCTGGCTTCCCGCTAACCTATCCATTGAAAAGTACAAGGAGGGTAAAGAGGTTGTCATGAACTCCGCTAAGGATAACGGAAGAGATCCCGAAAAAATAGATATGGCTCACTTCATGTATGGAGTCATAGCAAAAGATAAGGATACCGCAAGGGAGAAAGCCATGCTTCCAGCCAAGCTGTTACTGCTAACAAGACCAAGAATTATCGAAGCAATGGGATTCGAACCTCCAACTCACGATTTTGAGATGACATTCAATCTTGTGTTCCCTAGAGATGCAAAAGCATGGTTTGAGAGCGCAAAGAAGCTATCAGACGAGATAGTAGAGGCTTCTCCGATAATCTACGGTACTCCCGATGACTTCATCGAGAGGTTTGAGGAGTACTACAGGGTCGGATGCAGACACTTCGTTATGAACTTTCAGGTTCATTTTAAGGCCTTGAAGGAGTGCGTTGACCTTTACATGGATGTTGTCAACTACTTCAGAGAGAGCTACTGAAAACGAACGACAAGTGGAAAACTGCATGTGGACAATAAAGCGTGTGAACAAAAAATAAACAAATTTTAATTTTTGCCCTCACAAACAATTTATTCGCCTGATAGGAATTTTATCCTCTCGATCGTTTTTATACCTGTGCCCGTCAGCGGAATCAGAACGCTCTTCATATCTCCAATTCCCACGATCTCATTCAACCCAGCATAAGCTGTTGCGGAAGTTGGCTCAACGATTAGACCCATCCGGTACAACTCCTTCATCGCAGAGACTATCCCCTCATTGTCAACCACAACCACATCACCGTTAGTCCTCCTAAGCACTTCTATGATTTGCTTCAACCTCGGAGGGTTCTTTACCCTCAAACCATCCGCAAGGTCTCCCTTTCCACCATACCATCTACCGTGAACCTCATCATAGATCGGTGTTATCCCCCCCGCCTGAACAACATAGAATGCGGGAAGGTTATCCAGAAACCCCATCTCCACCAAATCCTCAAACCCCCTGTAAACTCCGAGCAAGTGACTTCCACTTGATGTTGGAATTATAACAGAGTCAACAAATATTCCTTCCTCAAAAACCTCGAACGACTCCGTCTTCATTCCCTCCAAAAAGAAGGGGTCCCAAGTATGCCCGACATAAATTTCGTCACCTCTCAGCTCTGATATTGCTCTCTCCGATGCTTCTTCTCTCGTTTCACACTCTACAACATCTGCTCCACAAGCCTTCATCAGCTCCCTCTTCCCTACGGGTGCATCGGAGGGAACATATATCCTCGCTCTAATCCCTGCAGATGCAGAGTATGCTGAATAAGCCAAGCCAGCATTTCCCGACGAGTCCTCAACTATCGTTCTTGCAGAGATCGCTCTTGCTCTAGTCACACCCATGCACGCACCTCTGTCTTTGAACGATCCGGTAGGAGAGAAATACTCAAGTTTAAAAAACACATCGATGCCCCCATGTTTTTTCAGAATAACTGGTGTCAGTCCCTCCCCAAGACTTACACCTATATCAGAAAATGGAAGTAATCTCCCGTATCTCCAGAGACTCCTCTCATTTGGAGAGACCAAATCCGCGAATTTTTCACACTTCGGATACTCTACTATTTCAAGATTTAGTGCCGAACCACAATCGCATCTCCATTTTCTCGATCTTAGATTAAATTTTCTTCCACACTCAGAACATTTCAACTCGAACTCAATCATTCCCACCATCTCCATTCCAACCTCAATCTACTCAGACCGAGAAAGCTGAAAGTACACCTCCTCAATTTTTTTTGCTATATTGTCCCAGTCATAATCTCTTAAGTCAGGTTTTTCGAGCCTAAAATCCCCATCCAATACTTTCTTAGTAAAATCAAGCATATCAGCAAAATTTCTTGCCACATATCCATACATTCTTGCAATCTCGGATGAAAAATTCATGGGATGCTCGATCGTAAGAACAGGTGTTCCGCATGCAATTGATTCGAGTACTGCTATCCCAAAACCCTCTCTTTTTGATGGTAAAATGAAGAGCTTTGCCCCCTTTATCAGAGAATAGTACTCTTCCTCACCCACGGATGTCAACAATTCTATAAAATCCCTTCTCCTCACCTCATCTTCCACCCACTGCAGAAGGGGTCCGTTTCCGATTATCCCAGCATTGAAACTAAGATGTTTGGAGAGCTCATCGCACAACCTTATGAAGATGTCAACACCCTTCTCTTCTACCAACCTACCCACAAAAAGTAAATCGTAAGCACATCGTGGACTTACCGAGTCTATGTAATCCAAATCAACCCCATTCGGTATAACCTTCGCCTCAACTCCGCAACTCTTTAAAACATCTGCTGTAGAACGAGAGACAGCGATGTGTTCAGCGTTTAACTTCAACACCATCCTCTCAATAACCTTCCCGAAAAATCCCTTCCATCCGAGGTACTCGTACCAGTAATCCCCCCACACCTCATGCCATGTAATGAAGAGACCATATTTTTTAAAAATACCTCCAAATCTTGAGGTTATTGCGGGAAAATACGGAAATGCTGTACAATCCACCACATCATAGTTATCCATTATCCCACGAAGAGATTTTAAGGCAAAATAGATAGCTTCGCCTATACTTCTCCTGCCGTTTTTGTATATGCTCTTCCACTCTCCAACACCAAGATAGCTTATGCCATCCGCATCCAATTTGTCTCCATTCTCCCACCACTTCAGGGTTATCCAGTCAACCTCGTGTTTCTCCGCGAGTCTTTTCGCTACCTCGTATATTCTTCTCTCACCACCTCCCTTCACAAAAGGATACGCACAGTCGTAAACATAGGCTATTCGCATTCAATCACCCTTCTCAAGCAGGAGCATGCTCATGAAAAACGCTGAATAGATCACCAAGAGTCCTGACGATACCAGAACAAGCGATGCAATTGCAGGTCCCATCTGACTTAGACTGCCGTATCCAGATGAGACCCACTTGTAGACAATATATGAGCCCACCAAAATTCCTGAGAGTATCAAAACAATTCCCAGAAAAAGCTCCCTCTCGAGGGAATGGTAACTCAGAATTTTCATGGATATGCTCGAGGATGTGTAGCCGTGCACCCCAGAGTATGCGGATATCATAAGCCCAAAAACGAACGAGTTCAAACCAGAAAGGAGAACTATCGCTCCGAGTATAAACGAGTGCATACTTTTCTCTTCCACATTGCCTTTCAAGTAGAGGATTGTCATTAAAACAAAACCGAAGATGGTCAAGACTATGCCGGGATAGATCAGGAAAGAATGGGGGTTGTACAGCAACATCAAGCGAATGTGCCTCCAGCCGTCCTTGAAGCTCCTGAGCTTGGACTCCCCTTTTCTTTTTCTATACTCTATACCCACCTCTGCAATCCTCATCCCCATTCTCTTGGCTTCAATTATCATCTCACTTGCAAATTCCATGCCGTCCGACCTCAGATTCATTTTTTCAAGAGAAGATTTCTTTATAGCCCTAAAGCCGGATTGAGAGTCAGAAATGTTGAGATTGAAAGTTCTATTCAAAAAGTTCGTCAGTACCCTATTTCCAAACCTATGAAGGAGGTTCATCGCTCCCCTTTCCATTTTTCCTTTAAATCGAGATCCGATTACCATATCCGCTCCCCTTAGAATAGCTTCGACCAAATCAGAAATTTGATGAAAGTTGTAGGTTCCATCCGCATCACCCATTACGATTATGTCTCCCTTAGCTCTTTTGAAGCCTTCAATGTAGGCTCTTCCATATCCTCTTCTATCGCACTTCACAACAATAGCACTTTTTTGCTTTGCTATCTCCGGAGTTCTGTCAGTGGAACTGTCAACAACGATTATCTCGTAACCCAAGCCACTATGACTCTTTTCCATCTCCTCCATGCATTCCTTGATTTCATCAATACACTCCGAGATACTTTCCTCCTCATTCAGAGTGGGGAGTACGACTGAAATAAACATCAAAGGTAATCAGGAGGTGTTCATATTTTATTTTTGTTGTGGTCGCTGTGATTTGATTCCAGTACCCTCCTCTGTGATTTGATTCCAGTACCCTCTTCAAACAAAAATATTCAAACT
>MTMT01000087.1 GCA_002010195.1 Archaeoglobus sp. JdFR-32 | reverse complement strand
GGCAGTGAGTGCAGCGGTCCTCATCCAGACGGTCGGGTATCTCCAGCAGAAAGCAACAGCAACCGGTAGAGAGACAACTAAGGAAGTTGCAAGCGGTGTGAAAGTTACCAGAATTGTAGGTTACACTTCAACTGCAGTAACGGGTAACATTGAAAAGCTTGCAATATACATTGAACCAAACACCGGAGGTCAAGATCTCGATCTAACGGAACTACAAGTTTATCTGACTGATGGAGATACATTCGCTCAACTAACATATGACTCAGCAGCTTACAACAACTCTAAGAGTCTCAGCGATATATTCGGGAATGTGGCAAGTGATAACAGCGGTAATGCGACATCCATCTGGAACGATCTCGACGGAACAGAATTCGGTCTTATAGTCGTTCAGGATGCAGACAACTCAATGAACTCAGGAGATAACCCCGTGATGAATACCGGAGACAAAGCAATACTTATCGTAGATGCAAGTGATGTATTCTCGAGTTCGGGTGGGCTTGGAAAGAGAGTAAGTGTTACAGGAGAGGTTAGACCAGAGTTCGGTGCACCGGGTGTCATTGAATTTACAACGCCACCAGCATTCCCAGAAAATGTGATAGAGCTACAGTGATCTCAGATAACATGAGTTTTTAAATTTTTTAATTTTTTTGAGGGGGTTGAAATGAAACTCGAATTGAAGTTCAATCCTTTGCAGATTGTTAAGCTAATAAAAAGGTCCAAGAAGGAAGAAGTTCCTGAATCGATTAGCTTAGATGAGGAGGAACCGTTGGAAGAAGGATTGGGAGAATTTGATGAAGAGGTTGAAGAATCAGAATCAGAGGATGATGAGACCATATCAAACATAATTGAAAGGTTGAATGAGATAGATAACAGACTTCCGAGAGTAGATGTAACTATAAACAATCTGAAAAGAGAAATAGGGGATCTTAGGGAGGATCTTTCAAAACTTGATGAATCAATGAAAGACATGATGGCATTATATGAGATCGTATCCGCTCAAATTAATCCGTTTGTAGGCTCATCGAAGGTCACATCTTTGAGTATTGAAAGGCTGGATGAAATGGAGAGAAGAATTGAGGAGCTTGAATTCCTAATCGAGGGGTTATCTCATGATATAAAGATGGTGTTCAGAAAGACTCTGAATATCAAGGATATAGTCAACAAAGTACTGTATGAGGAGGTCTTATCGTGATATCTCACCTCATGATAATCCATCAGGTTGCTCCAAATTTAATCGAGGAGGGTGATCAAAATGCCTGAGAATGAGTATGAAAATTTGGAAAATAAAGGTGAAAATGCAAAAAAACTTCCGGAAAAACTCCCGGAGAATGCTAACATAATTAAATTAGAGGAGATACAAGGAGACAAGAGTGAAAGCTATAAGGATGAAAAAAAAGAGGCTGAAACAAGAACCAAAGAGTACAAAGAATACATGGAAAGAAGATATCCCGAAGAAGACAAGGTTCTTGATGAGTCGGAGTTGAGAAGCTATATATTCGCAGAGAGAGGAAGAATACCTTCTGTAGTTTTAAATGAATTGTTTGAGAATCTGAAGGGCAGAAGAGTGACATTAAGGCAATTAAGAAAAATTTTGTCGAGAATAAAAGAGAACTTAGATGAAGGAGCTAATTTTCAAAAGATCGACGATTTGTACAAGAAACTTGATGCTCTTGAGAATCTGCTGAAAACATTTAGCACTTCAATTCATCACTCTAAGCAGGTTGTAGAAGCCGAGGATGAGGACAAGTTAATTGAAGAGCAGGATTTTGAAGAGGTAAAGGACGATAACGACTTCGATGAGTTGGAAGGGTTTGAGGACACTCAAACAATTTCGCATGATGGATTGGTAGAGGAGGAAAAATATGGAGGAGGAATGGAGATGGAAAAAATTATTGAGAAAAGGGATTGGGGAAGACAACACAGGTTGCCAAGAGCATCAAGGAAGACGAATGGCAATGGAATGAAACTCGAGTCTCTTCCAACGGATCCGAAAAGAATAATGTTCTTGCTGAAATGGATAGAGTACTTGATCGAGAGAGTTGGCTATCAGGACTTGGAAAATGCTCTTGATTACTATGTTGACATCGGCTGGATATCAGAGGATGTGCTTTTCTCTATAATGAGGTATGCCAAAGGCATCCGTTTATATCATGAAAAATCTGATTGGAGACCTATTGGATACCTGAATGTACAGGATCACTTAATGTCGTTGCTGTTCATTGAAGCATTGAAGACTGGAAAGTTCAGTAAAGAGAAAATGCTGGAGGTTGAGAGAGAAATATATAAAATGAAGAGGGAGGTCATGGAGTTAAATGGGATTTAGCACATCTGCTGGGTTTGCGATAATAATGGTGGGCCTCTTCATATCTATGTCGTTCATCGCGGGAGAATTGAATAGGGGTTTGAATAATGTAAATCTGGCTATAAAAAAGCAGGAAGAGAGGAAATATGAGATTGAAAATACAGATTTCAACATATTAAGTGTAAATGCTTGGAATACAACTCTAACTGAATACGATATGGAGATAATACTCGAAAATACTGGTTCAGTTACCTTGGAATCATCAAAGTTNACGGTAATGGTTGATGGCGTGGTTGTAGATTTCTCGTACAACTCCACATACTTCTACCCCTTGGATAACCTAAGACTCACGCTAACAAATCTAACTGGTAGTGAGGGTAGCGGGCACAGGCTGAAACTGGTGAGTGAAAACGGGGTAGAAAAATACGCTGAATTTATAGTGACATAGATTGTGGTATGAAGTCAACTATCGGGAAGGAGAGTGGTACTCATGGGATTTGGGGAAAGCGGAGTACACATCATATTCTTCATAGCAACCATCATAGTCGCCTCATCAGTTTCAGCAGTGCTCGTAACTACTGTTCAGAAGGTATCCTTGAGTTTAAAGGTTCAAGGAGAGAATCTCGAGGATAAAATTGCAACAGATTTTGAGATTGTTAACGATCCTTTAAACATTCCCGTTAACACTTCAACTTCACCTCCGGAATACACATTTTACATAAAAAATACAGGTAGCAAATCAATTCTGTTGTCTGAATCAACTATTACTGTGTTGATAGATGGAACTGCTGTATCCTCCTCAAATATGCGGCTAAATCCTGAAGGTAACCTTAAACCGGGTTATCTTGGGGAAGTGTACATCAAAACAAGCTTAACTTCTGGAGATCACACTATATACATCATCCTTGAAAATGGAATCTCAGATTCCCTAAGGTTTTCGATATAAGGTGTGTAACGCTCATCAAGTGGTGGTAGGAAATGGCATCCTTGTATTCGGTACAAATCCAGAACGATGAATTCCATAAGAAAATCGGTGGTGGATTACCAGCGGGAACTATAGCTTTAATCAAAGGAGAACATGGTAGTGGAAAGTCTGTGATATGCCAGAGAATGGTTTACGGACTTCTGAACAACGGGGTTACTGTGTCCTACATTTCAACTCAACTCACAACTACTGATTTTATAAAACAGATGGTCTCTCTCGGATATAATATTATCCGAAATATTATTTCCTCTCAACTCAAGTTCTTCCCCGTATATCCCCTGATTAGTGAGAATAAAGAAAGAGATGACTATCTTTCAAGGNTGATTTCTTCGAGGCATATATTCGAGACTGAGGTAATATTCATTGATAGTCTATCTTCACTGATAAAGTTCGATATCGATGAGAAGTCAAGCATAGATTTGATGGGCTTCTTTAAAAGAATTTCAGCAACTGGTAAGGCGATCGTTCTGACCGCAACAGAAAATGAACTCGATCAAAATACGATGAACGAAATTGAATCTGCGGTATCTCTTTTGATTGAGACCTCTACGAAAAAATTCGGTGCAGATCTAAAGAATTTGATGATGATAAAGAAGTATAACTTTGCCTTATCTCAATACGCAAAACAGACTGCTTTTAGAGTTGAGCCGAAAATAGGTCTTGTGGTAGAGATTGCAGCGGTAGCTTGATGAATAACCGGGGTGAAAAAGATGGGGAGGAGATTGACAAAACGGTTGAAGCAAATTCAGAAACCTAAGGAGGAGAAAAAGGATAGATGGCCTAAATCGGATACCTTAGATGTTGCTATAAGGAGGAATCCCCATCTTAGAGCCTATATAGAACAGAAAAAGAGAGAGGGAGAGATTCCAAATTTTGTCCCTGTTCTTACAAGGGACATGAAAGCCCTTCCAAAACCGAATATAATCTACCCGGTTGGAGACCCCATTTTCATTCACATTTACACTGACAGAGATATGAAGAAACACTATGTCGCGATAGAACCAACTTTGAGAAAGGATGAAGAGGATAAATACAAAGCTTTAATGGATTCGATGCTCGAACTGGCTCCATATGAACGAGTTCCAGAAACGGAGGAGGAACTTGATGAGACAATCGATTTGTTAATTGACAAGACATCTGAAATCGTCGATGTAAAAACGCCTTTCAAAAAAAAGAAGCTTTCNTTTGGATTTGATAAAATACCGCTCACGAGAGAGGAATTAGANAGATTCAGATATTTGATAAAGAGGGATGTTATTGGAGTTGGACCTCTTGAGCCTTTGATAAGAGACCCGTTCATTGAAGATATCCATGTGATTGGACCCAAAAACACACACATAGTGCATAAAATATTCGATATGATGCCTACAAACATTGACTTCGGCAATGACATAAAAATGGCAGAATACCTTAAAAATATGGGTGAGAGAATAGGAAGACCTGTGAGCGAGAGAGAACCTGTGGTTGATGGTTCGTTACCGGATGGGAGCAGAATTAACATAATCTTCAGCACGGATGTGAGTTTGAAAGGACCATCTTTCACAATACGAAAGTTTAGTGAGGTCCCGATCAGCATAACTCAACTTATAAATTTNGGCACTTTGAGTTCCGAGGTAGCGGCATACTTATGGTTATGTTTGGAATACGGAATGAGTATATGGGTCAGCGGAGAAACAGCGAGTGGTAAGACAACCACTCTCAATGCCATGTTACCTTTTATAAAGCCCGACTCTAAGATATACACTGCAGAAGATACACCTGAAGTTCAGGTACCTCATGCGGTGTGGCAACAACTGAATACGAGAGAAAGGGGAGAAACAGGTAGGGTAGATCTGTTCGACTTGTTGAGAGCTGCTTTGAGAAGCAGACCTAATTATATAATAGTTGGTGAAATCAGAGGGAAAGAGGGTTCGGTGGCATTTCAGGCTATGCAGACAGGACATCCGGTTCTTGCAACATTTCACGCTGGAACTGTTAAAAAATTGATTCAGAGGTTGACCGGAGACCCAATAAATGTTCCCATAACTTTCGTCGACAACCTTAATGTTGTTTTGATTCAGCAAGCAGTTTACAGAAAAGGACAGTTCCTGAGAAGGAGCTTGGTAGTGGAGGAAATAGAAGGATACTATGAGGACATCGGTGGTGTAGTAACAAGAACTGTTTTTGAGTGGGATTCTGTAACCGATACTCACATTTTCCGAGGACTTTACAATAGCTATGTATTGGAGAACAAAATAGCTCAAACAGCGGGTTTTGAGGATCCAAGACAGATCTACGAGGAGATGGAGTTGAGAAAGATGATTCTCGATAAGATGGTGGAACAAAAAATTTTCGAGTACAAAGAAGTCTCGAAAATAATCTGGAGCTTTTACAAGAAAGGAATTGAGGGGCTTCCATTCAGGATCTGAGGGGAAACTATGTTTCCGAATCTAAGACATTTGGGGATAAAACCGGAAAAATATCTTAGATTTGTTTTTTTACCACTTAGCATCACCGCAGTTATCTTCGTTTTGATTAGTCTGCTATTTCTTCAGCTCCTGATGGAGCTTTATGGTGTTATTGCTTTGGGTTTCTTAGTGATCCCTGTATTCATTTTTGTAATAGCGATCCTGTATCCGAAGATAATCGAAAGCAGAATGAGGAATGACATAGATAACAACATTCACTTCTACATAACGCATATGGGTGCTTTAGCGACATCTGAGATAGACAGAAAAGAGATGATGAAGATAATTTCAGAAAGAAAAGAGTACAAGTCATTAGCTGAAGAAACGAGGAAGATATTTCTCCTAATGTCTAAGTGGAACAGAAATCTCGCACAAGCTTGCAGATTCATAGCGAGGAGAACACCGAGCAAGATATTCTCAGATTTTCTGGATAGAATGGCACATGAGATAGATAGTGGTGAAGATTTCAGNGAATTCATAAAAAGAGAGCAGAAAGTTGTTATGGATGATTTCTCCACTCATTATATGGGTAAGCTTTACAGCATCGATATTTTTAAGGAGATATATGTTTCAATAATCTTGTCCCTCTCTTTCTTTGCCGCATTTGCGATTATTATGCCGTTTCTGACTGGAATGGATGTAGCTTTCATGATGTATTTAATAATGGTCTTCTTTTTCCTTACNGAGATAGGAGTTCTCGTTTATCTGAAAGCTGTCTCTCCCGATGATCCGGTGTGGCAGACTTCTGGGGAGATTACCGTAATTGATAGAAAACTATACAGGTGGACATATACGGGTATAGCTCTATCATTGATCGTCTTTTTGATTGTGGGTAGTGCGAATTACATTTTCAATGTGGTAGATATCCCACATGCTTTTGTTCTTGCTATATCAGTAACTCCTCTTGTGTTACCAGGAAGAATAGCAAGAAAAGAAGAAAACAGGATAAAGGAGAAAGATAGAAATGCTCCATCATTCATGATGAGCCTTGGAGCCTCTGCCTCAGCAAGGGGTGGAAACATTCTGGAATCTTTGAAGTACCTTACCGCTCATGACTTTGGAGCCTTAACTGAGGACATAAGGGCATTATACAAAAGATTGACTACGAGAATAAACAAAATTAGAGCGTGGCAGAAATTTAGTATTGGAACAAATAGCAATCTGATCTACAGGTTTACAGATATGTTCACAGAGGCTATAAGCATAGGAAGTGACCCAAAGGATGTTGCGGAGATTCTTGCAGCAAACTTTAACTCTTTAAATAATCTTAGGACAAGAAGATCTCAAACGGCAAGCTCATTCGTTGGTATAAGCTACGGGGTAATCATAGGGATAGCTTTCTCTCTCTATATTTCGTTCGGTGTTGTGGAGAGTATGAGTGAACTTTACTCCAGCCTTGAGGCTGCACAGGAGTATGTTGGAGATATCCTTCATACAGTTCCACCAGAGGATTTATCTTTCGTTGATTTGCTGGTGTTTCTTCTTTTAATAGTTCATTCGGCTATATCCTCTCTTGCGATAAAGGTTATGGATGGAGGGAGATTCATTGCAGGGTTAACGCATTTCGTGGGTATGACTTGGTTCGCTGCGGTAGCTGGGTTTGTATCTAAAAAGATAATTGCTGATTTGCTTGTAATCACCCCNATGTAACTTTCTTGGTTTTAATTCACTCATCATTTTTTAGATTATATTATTTAATAGTTTACTTTCTAAAATATAGTCTAACAAATCCAAAACGGTTAAATATTATTATGATAATGATTATTGCAATGATGGAGTATATGTTTACTCTTGACCCCCATATTTTGAGATCGATAAACAAGAGTACTTTAAGGAAAAGAGTCCTCCTTCACCTCTCATCTATTTATCCGAATTATGATTACCTCTCCAACATTGCAAGGAAGGTTGGAAGTGACGCATCAAATGTCTTAGGATGCATCAGAGGTATGGGAAATAGATATAACGGAAGTAGCTCGTTAATTGAGCTCGGGTTGGTTGAAGTGATAGAGAAAGATGGGTACAAGTATTACCGAGCAACTGAGCTCGGAAAAAGAATTGCAAAATATATCGAGGAGGTTTACAAGGGGATGTATCGATGATACAGGAGGTTAAAAATGATCTCGATCAAACAATGGATTTTCTCTACTCTCAGCTTGTTATTAGCTCGTACTATTTTGGATTGAAAACAGGTTTGATTGAAGGAGAAGTGGACAACTATCCCAATGTAAAATATGCTGAGAAATGGAGAAATTTTTTTAGAAAAACAGATTATGATGCGCTTTTAAATTTAGCTTTCGATAAAATGAGGATTAGAGTAGATGGAAGTGTAATCGATCTATTTGAGTGCATGAGTAGGTGTAGTTACTTTGCTTTGATTCATCCAGAGCACCCTAACATAACTCTCGGATTCATAAAGGATGCCGACCTATGGGATATTTGGCTCAACTCAGGCATCTTTAAAATGACGAGAGAACTTATGGTGGAAAGAGAACTCGTTTGGGAAGGGGCAAGGGTATTGGATTTTGGCTGTGGCAGTGCATCACCTCTTTTTTATTCCGAGTTCGTAGGAGAGAGTGGCTATTATTCTGGGGTGGAGTACTCTCCATCCCTATCTCGAATCGCCTCCATTCGAATAAGAGAGAAAAGGTGTACCGCTGTAGTGAGGAATGAGAATATTGAAAGAAGGTTGAATTTTAAAAGGAGCTATGATGTAGTTTTAATGTCTTTTGTTCTGGAACACGTGGAGAACCTCAGAGGTGTTATGAAAAATGCTCTATCTGCAATTGATAGTGAAGGTATCATTTTGATAAATACTTTTCTGTTTTCCGATTTAGAACCCGAAAAAAAGGATCTTATGGAGCTTTATTTCTCTCTTATCCCGTCTTTTAAGTCATTTCCATCTCTTGATGAGATTCTTGAGTTTCTCGAGATTGCGGGTGTTGCTTACAAGTATGACTTGATAAACAAGCACACCCTAAGGATCGAAATAAATGGTAAATAGATAGGATCACGGCTCTGTCTTCTCAGCTTTCGGAAGGGCTTTGTTTATTTCCTCGAGGAGGTAGTCATCCCCCTTTCCTTCGGGGTCGATACCGAGATCTCGGGCAATCTTCTCAAGTTTGGCTCTTTTCTCGGATTGTGTGTATTTCCCTTCCGCAAGATCCTTCTCAAACTTTCTTAATTCAAGCTCTGCTTCTCTCTGAGCCTTCTTAAACTCACCCATGCTTTTTCCAAGACTTCTTGCAAGTTCAGGAAGTTTGCTCGCTCCAAAAAGCAAAAATGCAATTACGAGTATCAACAGGAGCTCATTCGGACCGAACCCACCAATCAAATCCTAACACCTCCGATGCTATTAAGCTTAACTTTTTTAATTATTTTAATGTTTCTCCTTCTTTGTTTAAATCTTCTTTGTTTAAATCTTTCCCTTTCTGTTTCTCATCATTTTCATCTTCTTCATCCATCAACAATTTTTTAATGTTCTCATCTATTTCTATTTTTTTTGGCTGGAGTTCCGATTTTATTATCTCGTCAATTCTCTTTTGTGATAACATGTCAAGCAAGTCCTTGTCGGGAAGTTTATATCCGTAGAGGACTTCAAGTTCAAATCTCTTTTGGGCTTTTTTGTATTCCGCATAGAGTTTCCCCAAGGTTCTGAATATCTCCGGCAATCTTTCAGGACCGAGAAGTATTATGGCGAGGATTGCTATAAGCCCGAGTTCACCCCATCCGAACATTAAAACACCTTTCTGTTTTTACCCAACCCCCTATTTCATTCTTATCTTCACCGCGGTTCCATAAGCAAGAAGTTCAGCAGCTCCAGCCATGGTCTGGGAGGTTGCAAATCTGACATTCACAACTGCATTAGCACCCATATTCTTGGCTTCCTTGATCATCCTGTTCAACGCCTCTTTTCTTGCATCAGAGAGCATTTCCGTATATTCTTGGAGTTCTCCACCAACTATGTTTTTCAAACCTGCGAGTATGTCCTTGCCTATGTGTTTTGCTCTAACGGTATTTCCTGTGACGATTCCGAGAACCTCTACAATCTCGTATCCGGGTATTGATTCCGTGCTGGTTACCACAACATCGGTCATACCTTAACATTCGATGCCAATTAATTTAAATCTTTTCGGAACTGTCTCAAAAGTCCTCATGTTTGTCTGATCACTTGGATACACCTTTAAATTTACACCATTTGGGGACTTCACTTCATTAGCCATTAACTTCCTCTATTCTCTCTTCCCTCTTCCTGAGAATAATCAATGCGAGCCCGACAATTACAAGGGATGCGGGGTAGATCAGTATTGGGAGCATATATATGGGTGGAATGGAGATTTCAATGATGATCCCTACAATTGCACCTAAGACTATGAAGAATAAGCCCCACTTGGTCTGACTCCTCATGCTTCTATTTTGGTTTCCTCAAGCTATATAAAGCTTCAAGACAGGAGATAGGCTTTGCATTACTGACAGCATCGGCATGCCTACAGCTACCCCTTAGCATCATTTCCTTCCGATATATTTTTATATGTATCCTTAATTGTTAATTTCGGTGTAAATCTATGAGCTTGGTCTATATTAACGGGGAATTCGTTCCTGAAGAGGAGGCAAAAATCAGCATTTTCGACCACGGATTTCTTTATGGGGATGGTGTGTTCGAGGGAATCAGAGCATACAACGGAAGGGTTTTCAGGTTGAAGGAACATGTTGATAGGCTGTATGATTCTGCAAAAGTAATTGATCTGGAGATCCCCATCTCAAAGGAGGAATTTCAAGAGATAATCCTCGAAACACTGAGGAAGAATAATTTAAGGGATGCTTANATTCGACCGATAGTTACAAGGGGTATTGGAGACCTCGGACTCGATCCAAGGAAGTGCTCCAACCCACACATTATAATCATAACCAAAGAGTGGGGAAAGCTCTATGGAGATCTCTACGAGAGAGGTTTAAAGGCGGTAACTGTTTGCATAAGAAGGAACGCAATTGATTCTCTTCCTCCTAGCATTAAGTCCATGAACTATCTGAANAATATCCTTGCCAAGATCGAGGCAAATGCTAAGGGGGGGGATGAGGCTATTTTTCTTGACTCGAATGGCTATCTGTCTGAGGGGAGCGGAGACAACATCTTCATCGTGAAGAATGGCAAGATAATGACCCCTCCAACTCTCAACAACCTGAGAGGCATAACAAGAGAAGCTACAATCGAAATAATAATGAAAGAGGGTATCCCGTTCCAAGAGATGAATCTCGGTCTGTATGATCTATATTCCGCGGATGAGGTTTTCGTTACAGGAACAGCGGCGGAAATAGCACCCATCACAATAATCGACGGTAGAAAAGTTGGTGATGGTAAACCCGGTGCGATAACCAAGAAGCTCATGGAAGAGTTTAGAAAGCTTACTGAAAGGGAAGGAACACCCATTTACGACTAAACGGAGGTAAACCACAAGTATGCCTGTGATTTCGATAGTTGTAGAGTTACAGGATAAGCCGGGGCAGTTGTTAAAGGCACTTGAACCGATATCCAAGGGAGGAGGAAACATCCTCTCCATAATCCACAAGAGAGACAAGATGACTCCTTTGAAAAGAGTTCCTGTTGAGATTTCCTTTTATGTTAAGAAGCAGGAGAGCGCTCTTGGAATAATCGAGAGCCTGAAAAGAGAAGGGCTAAGCGTTAAGAGCTTTAATGAAATCAGATTACTTGCCACGACGACAGTCATGATTATCGGACACATTGTCAAAACCGATTTGAGCGACACTATAAACAGAATAGACTCAACAGGATTTGCTGAGGTTGTTGATATGGAAATTACCATGCCTGAGGTGAACAAACCTTCAACCGCAATAATTACAATTTCTGCAACCGGAAATAAAAAGCTTGAAGAGGCTTTAGGACTATTGAAGGATGTTTGCAGAGATAAAAACCTTCTGATGATTGAACCAGTTAATGAAGAGATCTCATAGTGCGGTGGGAAAATCATGATTAGGATTGCAATCGTGGGTTTCGGTACTGTTGGACAGGGGTTTGCAGAGGTGTTGATGCAGAAAAAAGGTGAGATCGAGAAAAAGATAGGGAAATTTAGTGTGGTTGCGGTATGCGATTCGAGAGGCTCCTTGATTGATGAAAATGGAGTGGATCTGAAGAAAGCACTGGATGAGAAGAGTAAAGGTCATCTCTCTGGAAAAACAGCGATAGATGTCATTGAGTCCGTGGACTTCGATTGTTTGGTTGAAGTAACCACAACAGATGTTTACACAGGTGAACCGGGGTTAACCCACATAAAGAAAGCTTTGAAGAGCGGAAGAGATGTGATAACCTCTAACAAAGGACCTCTGATAAAATCTTACTTTGAGTTAATGAACATCGCCGAGAGAAACGGAGTTAAACTAATGTATGAGGCTACGGTTGGGGGAGCAATGCCCATTATCAAAATGGCTAAGAACGATCTTGCTGGCAGTGAAATAATCTTTATAAAGGGTGTTTTGAACGGCACATGTAACTATATTCTCTCAAGAATGGAACAGGAGAAAATGACATATTTGCAAGTGCTGTCCGAGGCACAGGAATTGAGAATTGCGGAAGCAGATCCGAGTTATGATGTCGAAGGCATAGACTCAGCGGGAAAGCTCGTCATCCTCGCATCATCCCTTATGGGCATGGAGGCCAGATTTGAGGATGTTGAGGTCACNGGTATTACTAATGTCACCCCCGAAGCGTTCGAGATGGCGGGCTCTAAAAACTATACCATCCGCCTTATAGCTGAGGCTAACAAAGAGAGGAAGTTGTTGAGAGTTTCACCGAGGTTNGTACCTACATATCACCCACTGGCGATTAGAGGCACAATGAACGCGGTTATGATTAGAACCGATCTGGCAGGAGATGTCGTGGTGATGGGAAGAGGTGCAGGAAAATACGAAACCGCCAGTGCAATTCTATCTGATTTGATAGAGCTTTATAAGACAGGCAGTAAAGCATGAAGTGTAAGCATGCACTCCGTGATACTCAAAGTCGTTGTGCAACCCAGATGGTGTGAGAAATGTCTCAACAAATCTATACTGTCATAATTGTTCTCAANTATATCATTGCGGGAGCGTTTTTGCTCTACACATGTAAGCTCGATTTAAAGGAGAGAAGAGTACCAAACCGAGTCTGGAAGTACATGATTCTATCCTTAATTCCTTTTGAAATTCTGGAATTCTTGAATTATGGGTACTTCGAATTTATTTTTGGTGCGATTCAGTTCATACTTGTTTTTGCCTTGGCTTATGGGTTGTATTACATAGGTGCGTACGGTGGTGCAGATGCAAAGGCGTTGATGACTCTATCTGTTACATTTCCGATATACCCCTCCCTTGTCGTATCGGGACTATCAATTCCGCTACTCAATTCAGGGTTCGGAATTTTCGCTTTTTCAACCCTCTCTAATTCTGTAGTATCCGCACCGGCTTTGATTTTAATCCTTTTTATACGCAATATACTGNAGGAAGGGTTCAGGGGGTTAAAAGGTAGTTTGCTGTACTATTTTATTGGATACAGGGTTTCTGCAAACTCAATTCCAAAATTTCACAATCTGCTCGAATATGTGGATGAGAGGGGAAATTTGGTGAGGGTCAAGAGAGGTGTTGAGCCGGATGACGAGATGATAAAGCTACTCAAAAAGGCACACAAGCACAGAAAGGTGAAGAAAGTATGGGTAACGCCTGGCTTACCGTTTCTCATATTCATAACCGCGGGATTCTTTATCTCAGTTTTTGTGGGGGATCTGATATATGAGTTGATCGCCCTTTTTATCTCTTGATTTTGACTATTTTCTCTATACCTTGAAAAATCTCCCGTTGTCTTCTCTTACCAGTCCCTTGGTTTTGAGAATCTCGATATGCTTTATGATCATGTTTCTCTCAAAATAGTCGAGCACATCTTTCCAATACGGCTTCCTTCTGTAGATCGGTGAAAGTTCCACGAGTTCTTCGAGAGTTCTCCCATCAATTATGTCTAGTATCGCCTTCTCCCGCTCGTCGAAAATATCAAGAAATCTATTCAGCTCTTCAAGTGCTTTTTCCCTGAGAACCGGTTTTTTGTGAGAGGGTACAAGTATTTCGAAATCGAGATCCGCTATTCTTTCAACACTCCTTTTGAATTCCTTCGGATCGCTTTCCGGGTTTCCATACCAAGGTCCAAATCCCGTAAGGTCTATATCCGCACTGTACAGTATCCTTCCTTCAATGATGAAAATGTGCATGTCCTCGGTGTGCCCCTTTAAGTTGATCGCTATGATTTCGGGTTCTTCCGTGATCAGTCCCTCCCTGTATCTATCTGATACGAACGACCTGAATCCAACGGACTTTACATACTGTTTCCAAATGTTTCTGTAGTCTTCTTCTATGAATCTCTTAGCTAAGCTATCCAAATCTGTTTCAAATCCCTCAGGAGACAGCACCTCCTTTTTAGCCTCGTTGAAAGCCCAAGCAAAAAGGCAGTGATCCACATGGTTGTGGGAGAGGATGAGGGTCTTTACTTTCGGAAGAATGCCTTCTACAATCTCCTTCCCCAACCCCGCATCGATTAGGACATTCTTGGCAAGTACGGAGTTGCAATACGGAAATCTTCCCTTATTCTCGCCTTCAATGAAATAGATATCACTCATCAGCCTCGTACTGGTTGCTCTGACCACACCAAAAATTGGTGGATTAGAAAAATAAGTTTTTCTTTCGCCCAACCGTATGTTGGTTTTCGATATTCTGAAAATTTGTTTATGTTTATTCTTCGGATGATGAAAAGATTTATATTTTTAGTATCGCTCATAAAAGTGGAGGTGATTGGTTGAGGCCCCTGGGTGTTACAATATTAGCGATACTTTACGGAGTCGGAGGTGTGCTATCTATAATCAGTGGAATAGCTTTGCTTGCTCTCACACCAATGTTTGCAAAGGTTATGGGACCGATGTACGGTTTCATGGGAGTCATGACCGGAGGAGCAGGAATAACATCTTTGGTTTTCGGTGTGATAGGTGTTGTTATCGCTTACGGTTTGTGGAAGCTTCGTGATTGGGCGAGGTTGGCGGTTATCGTTATAAGCATAATCGGAATTTTGTGGAGTCTCGGCAATCTGGCATTCATGCTTCCGTTTGTCGGTATGGTGGGAGAGCCTTTCATTGGTGGAATGATAATGAGCGTAGTGGTTGGATTGGTAATCTATGTTGTTATAATATGGTACATGATGAAGGTTAAGGATGCATTTCACTAATTTTTTAATAATTTTTACTTCTTAGCAGGGTAGCTCGCTTGTGGATAGGGCTTGTTTACGGAGGAATACAACTTGACAAATCCTTTCAAAGCTCGTAAAGATTTTAAGATTACACTCTACTTAAATGGCTACTGCATTGAAACTTCTGCGAGGAAGAGATATAATGATGTTATTAATATCCTGCTTAGAGATACATTGCTGGATGGTGAGATGGAAAGACTGGAGAGAGAATTGGAATTTTTAACCGATTTTTTGCAGAATGCCGATTTTGGTGAGCTTAGAAAGTCGGGTTTTGATGGTAGTGTTGAGATGAGGGTGGAAGTGCGGAAAAAGGGTGGCAAATTCATTGTTGAGAGGATTTGATGTAGCACTAAGAGTGTTCGTGCACTGTTCTCATGTCAAGATCCGAAACAATGGGCCCGGAGGGATTTGAACCCTCGACCGCCCGGTTATGAGCCGGACGCTCTAACCTGGCTAAGCTACGGGCCCCCCATTTCATGTTTTTATAAACTTGGGTTATCTGAATATATGTCTTTTGGTTTACCGTACTAGGCTNTGAAGCACGCTCACCTATTCATGTCTCTTTAAGATATCACACTTTGGACATCAAGCTATTGGGGACTGGGAAGGTTGACATCGTGCAATTCATCATCTTGAAACATTGTTGTTGTTATTAAAATGATTCGAGCTTCTNCACTGTTTTCCACCTCTTCGTTTTAATGGGAAATCTCCATTACCTCCGAGAATAAGATGTGGAGGAGAGTATGCGGGAGAGAGTGGATCGAAAAGGCTGGTGTATGGGGGGTTTGGTAATCGATCGTAATGCTTGGTTGTTGATTGCAAACCCAACCCCAAACCCAAAATGCTTAAATAACATTGTTAACATCTGGAGGTGATGAGACTGAAGAAAGTAATATCGTTGATAGTCACGACCTTAATCCTCTCTTCGATAGTTTTGGTGGCTGTAAGCCTCAACTCAAAAGGTTTTGAGAACCTGCGAGGAGTGAAAGCCAAGGTTTACAAAACACCCTATTGCAGTTGCTGTGATCTGCATATAGGTTATCTGAAAGGGTACGGCATACAGATTGAGGTCGTGGAGATGGAAGATATTTCCGGAGTTAAAAAGGATCTGGGAATTCCTGATGAGCTTTTGAGCTGTCATACTACTCTGATCGGTGGTTACTTTGTGGAGGGACATGTTCCGGTAGAAGCAATCTCCAAGCTCATAAAAGAGGAGCCGGATGTTAGGGGCATTTCGTTACCGGGAATGCCTTCGGGTTCACCGGGAATGCCGGGAACAAAAGAGGAACCCTTCGTAATCTACGCGGTGAACGACGAGTATTATGAATACATGGTGATATAACAGAATAACAGAAACGAAATAACAGAATATGATGGAATAATGGAAGAATGAAGCGGAAGGCAATATTGAGCGGAACAGCGAGAACCAACTTGCTCTTTTTTCTATTTTTTGCGTTTGCAGAGAGAGCAAAAGCTCATTGTCCTCTATGCACAATTGGAGCTGGTGTAATCTCCGGGATTGCCTTAATGTTCGGAGTTAGTGAAATGAGCATAGGGGTCTTCATAGGTGCCTTTGCCTTGGCAACGGGTCTGTGGGTGTCGAACATGCTGAGACTTGAATCTTGGAGAAAAGGACTTCTCACAGCAATATCATTTGTTCTAACGGTTCTGCCGTTAACAGCGATTATGAGTGGATTTTACCCAATATATATCCATTTAGCAGGAGATTACGGGTCTCCACTCAATAGAACCTATCTGATCAACCTATTCCTTGTGGGCGGTATTATCGGAGCGGTAATAACCTACATTTCTCCTGAAATAAGCTGGAGAATNGCTGTGAGAAGAGGCAGGGTGATAAGGCACCAGGGTGTAATAGTAACAATCGCTTTGCTAATCCTGATATCAGTGTTACTACATTTTTTGACGATTAATCTCTGAAATATATGGCATATACTTTCTGAATTTAATTTTGGAATATACTATGCTGTTAAAAAGTTTTTTGAAGTGTTTGATTCCATCTCGCATTCTCGTTTCAACGGGCAATGTACATTGCCTTTGGGGGTTCAACTATGTTTGGTGATGAAANAATGAATGTGAAGATGGGAGTAATTGCTGGAGTTGTAAGCTTCCTGATCATAACCTCCCTTGCATCCGCTATGGGCATGGGGGGAATGGGAAATGGAATGAACTACGGAATGGGAAGTGGATATCCTATGTATCCGATGAATCCCGTGGAGTACCCGACATCCCCTTCAGCACCAACATATCCAATGTACCCGAACCCGGGCAATAACTACGGAATGGGAAACAGCATGATGAATGGATACTCAGGCTACCCTTCGCAGTCTGGNTATCCCTCACAAAACCAGTATGGCTATGGAATCATGGATCAGATGTTCGGTATGATGAACCAGATGTTTGCATACATGCAATCGATGATGAACCAGATGTTCAGATTCATGGGTTAGTGCGTTTCGAGGATTTCGATAGGAGCATTCAACCACTTCAAACCCCCTCAATTAAAAACTCCTTTAATTTTTTGTTTTTTGTTTCTCGAAAATTATGTTTTTTTGAAAAATTTTACCTGAAAAGTATTTCTGGGTTGACTTAGAAAAACTGATGTATGTAGGGAAGGTGGGGCGAATGAATGGTAAAAGGGGTACGGACTTAAAAAGATATAATAGGGTAGCGGGAATATACGATCTATTTGAGGCACCCATGGAGTTCATGAACTTCAAAAAATGGAGGGAGTTATTCTTCGGTTACATTGGTTTGGATCCATTAAAGCACGACTCTCTCGTGTTGGAGGTTGGTGTAGGGACTGGGAAGAACGTACCCTTCTATCCGGACTCAAGGATTGTTGCTATCGACATAAGCGAAAAAATGATAAAAAAAGCAAATGATAGGGCGAGAAAACTTGGAAAGGTGTTAAGTCTAATCGTCGCAGATGTTGAGGATTTACCATTCAAAGATGGTGTATTTGATATGGTTTTTGCGACATTCGTATTTTGTTCAGTGGAGAATCCGGTTACCGGACTGAAAGAACTGTACAGAGTGCTTAAAGATGATGGAAAGGCTCTGTTTATGGAACATATGCTTCCCGAGAGCAGGTTTGCTCAACCATTATTTCACGCTTTGAATCCTATTGTAAGAATTTTTGGACCGGAGATTAACAGAAAAACCGATGAGAACATAAGAAAAGCAGGGTTCAACATACTACAACAAAAATACTTGCTTGGCTCTGTTTTTAGAATGATAGTTGCTGAAAAGTGATATTACTCTTTTTAANAGCATAATTGCTTTTTAATTTCTCGAATGAAACATTTGATTTGTTTTTGTAGCTTTTAGAACAATATCTTTGGATTTTACATTCTCATTTTAGGCAGTAACCTCCTTTGGGTCGTCCTCTGGGAATTGGTTTTGAGGTGGTGTTAATGCGTCTGAACAAAGTGGAAATGGTGGGAATTGGTTTGGCTGTGGTGATAGCAGTATTCGCCTTGTGGAACTTTGTTGGAAATACTAAATACGATCAACAGTACAACTCGAACCGAAACCAAGATGTAAAAGTGGATTATGGGGAGAGAATAACGGTTAGTGTAAGATATATCAGCCCGGAGGAAAACACACAAAAACCGACTTTTTACATAGCTCTCGACACCCATTGGGGTGATCTGTTCGAGTATGACATACAGAGCCTAACAACCCTTGAGGTCAATGGAAAAACATACAAAGCGATTAACTGGACGGAAAGCCCTCAATCTTGGGGACATCACAGAAAAGGATTGCTTGAATTTCCAGAGTCTGCCTTGGAAGAGGTTGAAAATGCAGAAAGCTTCAAGCTCGTGATAAAGGGCATCGAAAAGGATAGAGTGTTCGAGTGGAATAAGTAAGGGGGTGTCACATTGAAAATGAAGATGAAGATGAAGGTTGTCCACTCAAATTTTTTTAGATTTTTCGATGGTTTCAAGTTTGATATGAAGCTGATTTACGGGATTCTCTCATTTATCTTTATAATCTTGCTATACATTCTTGTTAACACAGCGGTCTCAAGTTTTGAGTATGCACTGTTCCAGTTTGGCTTGTACTGGAGGTATGTTCTTGCAATAGCGATGGGATTCGGTTTGCAGATGTATCTTTTCGGACACATCAGGAATTTCAATGTTTCCTGCAAATCTGTGGCCACTTCTGGTGGTATGTCCGTAGGCAGTATGGTCGCTTGCTGTTTGCATCATGTAACCGACTTTTTACCGATAATCGGAAGTGCTGGAGGATTGCTAATCCTATCGTACTATGTTGAACCCCTCCTCATGCTTGGAGTGCTTTCAAGCTGGACTGGGGTTGTATTCATGCTCGCGGTTATACAGAGGCACAATCTCTACGGTAAGTCGGTAGAAACGATCTTCAGTAGTTTGAATTTCGAAAAAGTGAAGTATTTGACGCTTGTGTTCTCGATACTTATCTCCCTATACTATTTTCTTAGTTATCAGCCCTTTTCTATTTAATTTGTTGGGTGTCACATCTGGGATACCGATACATCTGTAGCGGAGTTTCGCAAAGTTTTTAAACTTTACATCTGATGTAAAATTTATGTTTTACAGTAGGTGTAAAAAAATTGCAATAGTACTTGTGGTTGCAACGCTCATAATCCCGGTTTATGCACAGGAGGACACCGCTCTGAAACTGAAAAGTATCACCCAGAGGGTTTACTGCTCATGCGGGTGCTACTATGTTCTCGATGCATGTGATTGTGAGACTGCGTTGCAGATGATATCTGAGATCAACGACAAACTGGAGGCTGGAGAGTCAACTGACAGGGTTTTAATGTATTTTGCAAGTGTATATGGTTCTCAAATTCTAATTGGGTCGTCACAGGGTTCTCAAGTAAATATGAAAGCATCCAACAGCTCGCAATCTGAGAATGGTGTTCAGAATTTCAGCCTACCATTCCAGATTCTTGGGTTCTTGGGAGCTATATACATATCATACAAACTTGGACAAATGTCTGGTTTTAGCTCGGGGAGAGAGGAAAAAGATGGAAGAGATGGAAGGAAAAAAGAAGAAAGCGTAGGTGAGTGGAATCTCCACAGAAAGACTTGAGGGTGAAGAACTTTGATCGATGCAGGTTTTGTTGCATTAGTGATTTCCTTTCTTTCCTCCTCGTACTCCACAACTCTTTTCGTTTCCGGGATTCTGTACGGAAACTCTCAGAAGTTAAGCCGAGCTAGAGAAAGCATGCACTTCGCCTTTTTAACACTGACAATCTCAGTTTCGATTCTCCTCTACTATTTCTTGGCAGATAACTATTCTGTGGAATACGTTTACAGAAACTCATCCTCAGATTTGCAGATCCTTTACAAGATCTCCGCTCTCTGGGCTGGGTCGGAAGGTTCACTCTTGCTGTGGACATGGCTATTGTCGATAGTTATCATCCTATTCCTTTATTTTGAGGTTAAAGATCTTCTAACTGCTGGAGCGGTGGTTGTTTTGATTCTGTTTTTAGATTTTCTTCTTTTTATTTTAATTTACTCTCAGAATCCGTTCGAGCTACTCTCTCTTCCACCATCACATGGATTAGGACTGAATCCTCTACTTGAAAGCCATGAAATGGTTTTTCACCCTACCGCTCTTTTTGTAGGGTACTCGCTCGCGATAGTGCCCTTCTCTCTTGCAATATCTGGANTAATTTTTGATGATGAGTCGTGGGTCTATAGGGCAAGAAAATGGTTGCTACTGTCGTGGATATTTCTCACCGCTGGCATCTCCATAGGAGCTTTCTGGGCTTACAGAGTGCTGGGATGGGGAGGATTCTGGGCTTGGGATCCTGTGGAGAATGCATCTCTTCTACCGTGGCTTACAACAACCGCTCTTCTCCATAGTATAATGATTCAGGAAGCAAGAAAGGGCATGAAAAAGTGGAACATTCTGTTATCATTTGCAACCGTAGAGTTTGTTCTCCTCGGAACACTGATCACAAGAAGCGGAATAATCGCATCGGTCCACGCCTTCGGGATGAGTGGGTTGAGCCTGCCTTTTACCATTCTGATGGTCGTCTTACTCGTTATCACGGTTTTTCTGATTTTCAAGCAATCAGTGGTTTCGAGAGATGTTATAGAGAATCTTATATCGAGAGAAACGAGCTTTTTGCTGAACAATCTGTTGTTTTCTGCTTTTGCTTTGACCGTTTTCTGGGGAACGATATTCCCATTGTTTACAGAGGCTTTTCTCGGATATAAGGCTGTGATAGGTGAAAAGTACTATCTGCAAACAGTCACACCCATCGCATACATGTTAGCCACTCTTAGTGGTTTTTGCGTTGTTCTCGAGTGGAGAGTGGGTAGCAGAGGTACGCTGAGGTTGCTGATCTTCGCGAGTCTGACTATGCTATCTGCACTACTCCTATCAGCGACTTCTGTTTTTGGATTCAGGTTAAACTCGTTATGGGTTCTAACTCTCACAATCTCCTTGTTTGCAATATTCTTTCAGATTTTGCAATATATCAGAGACGCAAAGGTATTTAGAAGAGAATATGGTAACTTGAGCTTTGTTAAGGTGTTAATTCTTAAGAGGAGGAGATACGGTGGCTACACAGTCCACTTGGGGGTTATACTCATATTTCTCGGAGTTGCAGGAAATTGGATTTTTGCTGAGGAACGCGAGGTTCTTGCGGGTATCAATGATGAGATCACGGTGATGGGATATTCATTTGTGTATAAGGGATTGGAGCAGGGAGTGATGAAAGACAGGGTTGTTTTCACAGCATATGTTGAGGTAACAACCTCTAAGGGGGTTGAAGTGGTAAAACCAAGAATTGAGCGATTTAAACTACAGAGCAACGAAATATCAAGGGTGGCAATTCTTCGAGATGGGTTGGTTGACGTGTACATCTCTCTTATGTCGTTCAACAAGGATTCGGTGGGGTTGAGGATCAAGTTCAACCCGTTCGTTCCATTTATATGGGTAGGCTCGTTGATAATGCTATCAGGAGGAGTGTTTGCATTAACTCCAAAACATATTGCACGGAGATTACTTGAAGCTGTAGATGAGAGGTGCAAGAATGAGAGAGTTCAAGCTTAGGCTGCTCTTGTCATCCTTATTGTTGACATACCTTCTCTCCGTTTTTATATCGGTTGATGCTGTCTCCGTTATTGATTTGGAAGGTGATGTGGTATGTTCTTGTGGTTGCTACAAGCTTCTCAAGAACTGCGATTGCTATACCGCGGAGCAGATGAGGGATAAGATTGCCGAAATGGTGCAGAGAGGGTTAGATAGAGGGAAGATCATCTCATCTCTTCAAGACATTTACGGAAAGGAGGTTCTTGCGACCCCACCCAAGGAGGGGTTGTTTACCGGGCTGTGGATGTACCCGATAGTGGTTCTGTCCGTGGGCTCAATTGTAGTTTATCTCATCTTGAGGAGGAGAAATTCAGAGTGGTACGGCGATCCCGATGAGAACATCAATGAATTCGAGGACATCGCTGAGATGTAAATTCGATNGGAGTAGCATGCTCATGAAGGCATGCTCATGAAGAATAGAAATCTACAAGTTTTCTTTTCGCATTGTTGAGTGCTCTCTCTCCTNCAAAATTCTTTGCATATCTGTCTGCGAGTAGTTCGAAGCTGAATGGGATGAAGGTTACGAATCTGAAGGTGTTGATGAGCGGATATCTGTTCTGCCTTATGTGAAACGCCTCATGGGCTATGACCGCTTTCAGTTCCTCATCATCCAGCAGTTCAACCATGCCAGAGGTAATAAACACATCCTTACCGATCGTGAACGCTTTCGGAAGTGCGGAATCAACAATAAATATTCTCGAGTTCTTGATTGAAATACTCCTCAAGAACCCCTCTGTNTCATAAAATCTTTCAACCCTGTACCTTCTGAAAATGTACCTCTTATAGGCTATGGGGGTGATGCTCAGAAGCGATATTGCGATGATGGAGTAAGCTATGTAGTTTTTAATGAGCGGTACCATCCCGCAGTCCATGACGGTGTAGAAGTAGGGAGTTGCTGTGAGTATGAGGATATTAAGCACCCAGTATCCTGANATCTTTTTGAGAGCGTTTCCGGTGGCTATTGTAAAAAGAGATATTATGGTGGCGGTGGTGAGTAATAGATATATGTTGATCCCGGTACAATCAATCAAGCAACCTAAGCTCAGGATGTACACAACCTTTCCCCACCTCTTATCACATCTCTACTTCTTTGACTTTTCTGTCTGCCACTCGCTTTTGCNCTCTTCTAACTTTCTGTTGAAGTAGTTGACCACGATATTTCCGAATTTATCCATGAGTTTATCGAGAATACTCTCCACAACTTTCTCCTTGAACTCTTCGTTGGAAATGGCGGGCTGGTACACATACTTCACTCTTCCATCCACTTTTCTCTTCTCTCTGCTGACATATCCGTGTTTGCACAGTCTGTCGAGTGTACCTGCAGTACTTGAAAGGGATACCTTCAGGGATTTGGATATCTCCGCAACCGTTGCTTCTTGCTTGCTCCACAGAAAAGACATTATCCTTTCCTCGAGAGGTGAAAGAAGGCCAACATTCTCTATCTCCACTCTGGTTTTTCTTACCATCTCTCTTGGCTCTCTCTTTGAAACTAATAAGCTTTTCTGGTTTATTTTTTGTATTTATCTTTCAACTAAATTCATTCATAAAATTTTTAAGTCAAAATAGTGATTAGTATATATGAGACTCTACTGGTGGGGGACTGGGGAGAGGGTTGAGGATAGAAGCCCACTAAGGAGCCCCGTGGAAAGATTTGATGGGTCGAAGCTGATTGAGGAGGCGAGTGACATTACGGTTTATATAAACGGTGTGATGGTTTTGGAGAGTCACGATAAGCAGTTCTTAAGGAATTTTTTGGATAGAGGGGAGACGAACGATTTATTCATCTCCACCACATACCAGATGGGAACTGAACCGACCATAGATGTTGTTCATTACTTGAAGGAGAGAGCCGAGCTCGGGTGGTATGGTGATTTTTTCAGCCCTGTTGTTTTATCTGAGGAGGACTTTAAGTCNGATCATCTCACCTTGAGAGTCAAGGTTTACGACTTAGACAGCTATGATCAATACAGAGCAACATTGAACGCACTGACTAGTGTTTTCAGTGCGGGTAGCGTATTTCCCGAGCTACTTCCGTATCTAGCGTTGGGTGAGAAGATCTCGAAAGCTATACTGCATTTTGCAAACATAGTTGATTCCCACGATAAGATAATCGATAGCAGGATTAGGTTTACTGTTGCGGAGGAGAAAACCGGGCAGAAAATACTGCAGACAGGACACTTTGTGTGTTTTGCAGAGAGAGTGGATGCAGAGAGTGAGGGCTTATACCTTGATGAAAACCTGAGGGTGGTTCACGAAGATGGTAAGGAGTTCGATTCGATGAGTTACGCAGTCTATTCAATTACAGACAGAGTATACACAGACTACAGAAGAACAATAGATCAGAAGATTGCCAAGCTCCTCTCGGAGCTTAGGGGTAAAGGAAATAGCGGTGAAGCGGGAATACATTTCCTCAGGGAGACCATGAACGGCTATACGAAATACAAGAAGGCTAAAAGATATCTCGAGTTGAGAGCTAAGGATAGCCTATCTGAGAACGAGAGAAAGCTGATGGAGAGGTTGGAAAGAGAGCTAAGAGAAGATGAAGTTCTGAAAAATATCGTATTCTAATATCTGTGTCTTATTCAAATTTTAACTTTGATTTCCTCTCCAACCTTCAACAGCTTACATCCTATATTTGCTTCATCCATTCTCCTCTTCAAACCCTCAGCATGCTTTCTTTTCTCATCAGAGTAATGTATAGGTATCACAAGCTTTGGACTGAGCCTCCTCATCTCGCGGACATATTCATCGTAGAAATCCGGGAAGCATGCTGTAAAAACAACCTCAGCCTTGGTATCAGGAAACTTTGCAGAGTCTCCAGCGTGAAGCACCCCATTGTAGCAATAGCTCACGGATTCCTGCGACTTCCAACACCAGCTTTCAAGTATTTCAACACCTTCAATAATCTCTCCAACCTTGGCTGGAATTCCNTTGAGATTGTGCAGTTCAAGTGTAGAGGCTGGTGCAATGAGTTTTTTGTATCTCAAAGTGTTGAGTTTATCCTTGTCGATGTGGTCGGTGTGTTCGTGAGTTACCAAAACCAAGTCAACTTNTTCGTCTGGCTCTACTATGTAGTTCGGGTCTATAAGGATGCACCTCTCTTCCGTTACCTCCACACACGAATTGCCGAGCCACCTGATTTTCATGTTCATGAATCTATCTTTCTACGAGAAAAACTTTACCGATCCTNTGTTTTGAGCTGACTCAGAACCACCAAGGCTATTATCTGACAGATAGTTGAAAATATGACGAGGTAGTGTACCGACACATCGTACAACGCACCCAAGATAACGCTCCCTACAAAGAATGCCAATCCACTTGCGGTATTGAAAATTCCATACGCGGTAGCCCTTCTCTCAGAATGAACAATCTTTGCCACTCCAGCACGCATTATCGTTTCATGCATNCCCAGTACCACACCAAACATCAGAATACCTACCCAAGGGCTGACGAGAAATGCAAGCAGTACGACAAGAGGTGTTAGAACTGGAATGAGTGCGAGACTGTTTAAACCAATCTTATCGAACAATCTACCCGTGATTAGGGCGGAGAAAGCATCAACACCCATTGCTACTGAGTAAAGAATAGGTATCATCGAATCCGAAAATATTGATTCTACCTTGAAGTGGTATGAGATGAGCTGGAAGTTGGTAAATCCCATTACTGCAAAGAATGTAAAAAGGGTGTACATCCAGAACTGTTTCGACAAATTTCCAGCGTTCCGGAATGCACCCTTCTGTGCAAATCTTTGCCCNGTAGGNTCTTTCTGTGCATCCTCTAATGAGGTATACTCGGACTTTGCAACTCTCAACATCAGCATTGCAAGAATAACGGGAATGAACATCATCAGGAACCCCTCTCTGTATTCGAAGCCCATGTAAAGCACTGCGAAGAAAATTATTGGTCCGATAAAGGCACCTATTTGATCCATTGCCTCATGAATACCAAATCCAGTTCCAAAACCGATTCTTCTTGTAGCGAACGAGATTATCGCATCTCTTGAAGGTGATCTGATCGCTTTGCCAATTCTTTCCACAATGATTAGTACAGCTACGATAGTCCAGCTATTCGCAAATGCAAGGAGCGGTATGGAGATAATCATTCCGTAACCGAGGAAGGTTAGTAGCCAATACCTCTTTGATCTGTCTGCGAGGTACCCTGTCAGCAATCTCAGCGAGTATCCTGCAAATTCTCCTATTCCTATTACTATTCCGAGAGTAAAGGCATTTATTGCAAAAGTTGAGAGATAGGGTCCTATTACACTTCTCGCTCCCTCGTATGTAATATCNCCAAACAAACTAACTAAACCCATCAACAGTATGAACCTGTACCCACTCCGCATTGGTTTAGGATTGGTGGGTGGAATAAAATACTTGCCTACTGAAATAATAGTACTTATCCAACCGACATCTTTTAAAAAGACTAAAGAAATAAAGAAACATAACGCGATATGGACTTCAGAGACAAAGCAATCTCTGGTGATGTCCAGAACATCCCAGAACATCAGAACATGAGAGAATTAGAAGATAAGAGTGTTCACTTTCTTGTAACATCTACCCCCTATTTTAATGCCCCC
>MTMT01000115.1 GCA_002010195.1 Archaeoglobus sp. JdFR-32 | reverse complement strand
GTGTGTGGAGGGATTGAATGAAGAGGATGAAGGAGCTTGTTAATGAGGTTTATGAACGAAAAGAGAAAATCAAGAGGATGGGTGGAGATGAAAGGATTGATAAACAACACTCTGCGGGTAAGCTAACCGCAAGGGAGAGAATAGAAATTTTGCTCGATAAAGGAAGTTTTAATGAAATAAATCCATTCGTTGAGAAAAGAAATACCGATTTTGGATTGGACAAGCTTGATTTACCCGGAGATGGTGTTGTAACGGGGTATGGTACGATAAACGGTCGTCCGGTAGCTGTATTCGCTCAGGATTTTACGGTGATGGGTGGAAGTCTCGGTGAGATGCACGGCTACAAGATAGCATACATAATGGATTTCGCTATGAAGATGGGCATACCCATCATCGGTTTGAACGACTCCGGTGGGGCGAGAATACAAGAGGGTGTGGATGCGTTGAAAGGGTACGGTGACATATTTTACAGGAACACACTTGCAAGCGGAGTTGTACCTCAGATAAGTGTTATTATGGGTCCNTGTGCTGGAGGAGCGGTTTACAGCCCGGCGATTGGAGATTTCATCGTGATGACGAAAAATCCNGGATGCTACATGTTCATAACCGGACCGGGTGTTATAAAAACTGTTACCGGGGAGGAAGTTACACCACAGGTTCTCGGTGGTTGGGAAGCACACTCCATAAGGAGTGGAAACTGCCACTTGGTCGCTGAAGATGATGTGAGTGCGTTAAAGCTTGTGAGAAAGCTGATCGACTTCCTTCCTTTGAACAACCTCGACGATCCACCGGTTGTTAACACTGGAGACGATCCCGCAAGAACCACACCACAGATTTATGACATTCTGCCAGATGATCCTCAGAAACCCTANGATGTTAGAGACATCATTAGGCTAGTTGTCGATAATGGTGACTTTCTTGAGGTGCATCCCTATTACGCCCAGAATGCAACGGTTGGGTTTGCAAGGATGGATGGCAGAACTGTAGGTATTGTTGCGAACAACCCGAGGTTCTATGCTGGAACCCTCGATATTAACTCGAGTGACAAGATTGCAAGGTTTGTGAGGTTCTGCGATGCCTTCAACATTCCGATAGTGACCTTTATGGATGTCCCCGGATATCTTCCGGGTGTCGATCAGGAGTATGGTGGTATTATAAGGCATGGGGCAAAGATTCTGTTTGCTTACAGTGAGGCGACGGTTCCGCTTGTAACGATAATCTTACGAAAAGCGTATGGAGGAGCTTACATCGCCATGGGAAGCAAGCATCTTGGAGCGGACATAGTTTATGCCTACCCAACAGCNGANATAGCTGTGATGGGTCCTGAGGGAGCAGCTGAAATTGTTTTTAGAAAGGAAATAAAGTCCTCTGAGAATCCAGAGGAAACAAGGATTCAGAAAATTGCAGAGTACCGAGAGAAGTTTGCAAATCCGTACAGAGCAGCCTCGAGAGGATATATTGATGATGTGATTGATCCCAAATTCACAAGGAGCAAGATAATCTCTGCATTACGAATCATTGAGACGAAAAGAGAGAAGCTACCACCGAAGAAACATGGAAACATACCTCTTTGAGGTGAGGGTATGACTCCTGAAGAATTTGTTGTTGCGGTTTCCGCAATTCACAAGTATGTCTCGGAAAAGGCGGAGAAACCACCTGAGATTAGGAGAGGATTCAGCTACTGGAAGATGAGTGCAAGAACGTTCTGAGGTGAGGAAAAAATGGCGGAATACGAAGTGACTTTTAACGGGAAGAANTACAGGGTTGAAGTTGAGGAGGATGGAGTTGATACATATATTGTGAGAATAGAGGGCAAGGAAGCAAGGTTGAAGGTGACAGAGATCCAAAAATTCGAACCTCTTGCTGAAACTGATGTAGTGGAGGTCAGGGAAACTGAAGGGGCTGAGGAGACAATGAAAGCGGAGGTTGAAGGTGAGGGAACTCCAGTTAAATCCGCAATGGCTGGAGTAATCGTGAAAATACTCGTTAAAGAGGGTGACGAGGTAAAAGCTGGCGATGAGATAATGGTGATAGAGGCAATGAAAATGGAAAATGCTGTAAATTCTCCTGTTTCAGGAAAAGTTAGTAAAATCNTTGTAAACCAAGGAGATAGGGTGTCTGCGGGTGATATTTTGGCGTTTGTTGTTTAGAAGGTGATTTTTATGAAGAAAGAGGAGTGGGAGAATAAATATCTAAAACCGTTTCTTGAAAAAGCNGGAGAGAGGAAAAAAGAATTCGTAACGACATCTGGATTCTTTGTTGATAGNGTTTACACGCCGGAGGACATAGAGATCGATTATGAGAACAAGCTATCTTTCCCCGGAACTTATCCTTTCACGAGGGGAGTATATCCAACAATGTATAGGGGTAGACTGTGGACTATGAGGCAGTATGCGGGCTTTGGAACGGCTGAAGAGACAAACAGGAGGTACAGATACCTCCTCGAACAGGGGCAAACAGGTTTGAGTGTTGCTTTCGATCTCCCAACCCAAATAGGTTACGATTCGGATCACCCTATGGCACTCGGTGAGGTAGGGAAGGTTGGAGTTGCGATAGACACAATAGAGGATATGGAGATCTTGTTTAGCGGAATACCTCTCGATAAGGTTTCAACATCCATGACAATCAACTCTACATGTGCCCAAATTCTGTCAATGTACATCGCTATTGCGGAATCTCAGGGGGTAGGTAAGGGACAGTTGAGGGGCACGGTTCAGAACGACATGCTCAAGGAGTACATAGCCAGAGGAACATACATATTCCCTCCAGAGCCCTCACTGAGGTTGGCAACNGACATTATAATGTACTGTGCTAAAGAGGTGCCGAAGTGGAACTCCATCTCAATTTCAGGGTATCACATGGAGGAAGCNGGAGCAACACCGGTTCAGGAGGTTGCCTTCACACTGGCTGATGGTATAACATATGTTGAGAGGGTAATCGAGCGAGGGATGGATGTTGACGCATTTGCACCGAGACTCAGCTTCTTCTTCGCAGCGGGTAACAACCTCCTTGAGGAGGTGGCAAAATTCAGAGCTGCAAGAAGACTATGGGCCAAAATCATGAAGGAAAGATTCAATGCAAAGGATCCGAGATCAATGATGCTGAGATTTCATACCCAAACTGCTGGATGCACATTAACCGCTCAGCAACCGGAGAACAATATAGTTAGGGTTACAATTCAGGCACTTGCGGCGGTTCTCGGAGGAACTCAAAGCTTGCATACAAACAGCTTCGATGAAGCTTTAAGCCTCCCAACGGAAAAGGCGGTTAGGATAGCCCTAAGAACTCAGCAGATAATCGCGGAAGAGAGTGGTGTCGCGGATGTGGTCGATCCCTTGGGTGGTAGCTATTATGTTGAGTGGCTGACCGACAGAATCGAGGAGGAGGCGATGAAGTACATCGAGAGAATCGATGAGATGGGTGGAATGGTGAAGGCAATCGAAGCGGGATATATTCAGAGGGAGATTCAAAAGTCTGCATACGAAAAGCAGAGGAGAATTGATGAAGGTGAGATAACTGTTGTGGGTGTGAATAAATACCAGATTGAAGAAGACATACAACTTGATATACTCAGAATCGACGAGAACATTGTTAAAAAGCAGATTGACAGACTTAGAGAATTTAGGCAGAACAGAGACAATAGCAAGGTCAATGAAATGCTTGAGAATCTTAAAAAGCGAGCAGAAAAAGATGAGAATTTGATGCCATACATACTGGAGTGTGTTAAGGCTAAGGCAACTCTTGGAGAGATCACGGATGCTCTTAGAGAAGTGTTTGGAGAGTACCAAGCACCGCAGATATTTTAAATAATTTTTCATCATCTTATTTTTCATGGTCTATTTTTATTTTTTATTTTGTATTATCCTAATTTCAAGAACTCATCATGGACGATTAAAAAAAATTAATATTGCTAAGGGAGAATGTTATTGTAGATGGATTTTGAATACAAATGGGACGAAATAGTTGAAGAATCCTTAGCTGGAGTATTCATTTTAAAAGATGAGAGATTCGTGTATGTAAACAACAGTGCAGAGTCAGCAACTGGATACTCAAAGGAAGAATTCTATTCGATGGAGTCTTTTAGAGAAGCGATCTATGATGAAGACATTCCGAAGGTTGAAAAAGCGTTGAAGGAAGCATATCATAGAGGAAAGTCATTCTATGAATTCAGATATCTGAGAAAGGATGGAAGATTAAGGTGGTGTTGGGGGTTTTTGAAGCCTATCGAGTTAAACGGAGATAATGCAATCCTCGGCATATTAATTGATGTTACAAAAGCTAAGAGACTTGAGAACAAGCTGAAGGAAAGTGAGGAGTTCTTCAGAACACTTATCGAGGAGTCACTTTCACCTGTTTATGTCATTCAGGATGGGAGGTTTATCTATGTCAATTCTGCAACCTCTCGAATCACCCAGTATTCAAAGGAAGAACTTCTTGAAATGGATCCAATAGAGTTAATACATCCTTCTCACAGAAATGCGGTTTATGAGAAGTACATGGAAGGAAAGGGAGATAAAGATGTTTACAGCTGGAAAATCATTGACAAATACGGGAATGAGAGATGGGTAACAGCTAAACCTCAAGTCATATTTTTGAACGGAAAGCCAGCGGTGAGTGCATCCGTTGTTGACACCACTGACATTCACAGGCTGAATGAAGAGCTATCGAGAAGAAACGAATACTTGAAGCTGTTGAACCACCTTCTGAGGCATGATATAATCAACGATCTCAACATAATCATCGCGGTACTCGAAACGAGGGATGACGAACTATCAAAAAAGGCATTACAAAGAGCATATAGAATTATTGACTTAATAGACGAGATCAGAGCACTGGAGAAGGCTGAGGAGAGGAAAAGCACGATAAATATAAAAGACATCATACTTGAGGTAGTGGAATCTTTTAAGAGCTTGGTTAGGATAGAATGTCAGCTTCAGGATGTCTTTATAGCAGGAAATGAAGGGTTAAAATCGGTTTTTTCCAATCTAATTCAGAACTCCATAAAGCACGGGAGAGTTGACNATCTTAAGGTGATGATAAAGGTCAGTGAGATTGGTGGTAAAGCTGTGGTCGAGTTTTCGGATAATGGGAGAGGTATCGAGGAGGGAATAAGAGAGTATATATTCGATAAGGGATTCACAACCGGAGATGGTAGTGGAATGGGGCTTTTTATCGCTAAAAAAGTTGTTGAAATGCACGATGGAGAGATATATCTTGATGATGGGGGAGAAGGAGCAAAATTTATTTTAAAGTTTCCGATCGAGAGAGAATCATGCCTGTAGCAATATACATAATACCTCCCTTAGTNGGTGCGTTTGTTGGCTTCATAACGAATGTGATTGCGGTAGAGCTGTTGTTTCATCCTAAAAAACCAGTTAACATTCTTGGATTAAAAATTCAGGGATTGGTTCCTGCCAGAAGCAAAGATATCATCCAAAGATTTATGGACTCCTTGAATGAAATCTTGAATGAGGATGATTTCGAGTTCCTCATTGATAGGGCTTTAACAAAGGCGTATAACGACTCTTTAAAGGAGAAAGTTAGCAAATCTCTCTCTTATTTGAATTATTTCAGTGTTAGCAAAAAGATTGAGGAGTGGCTACATTCCGCAATTGTGCCGTATTTCAAAGACCTCCTTACGAAGAACATATCCAAAAATGTTGATGTGCAAGAGTTCATTCTAAAAAAGGCGGAGGAGGTTAGTGATGAGCAGATAGAGTATTTATTTAAAAGGTTTGCGAGAAAGGAGCTACAGTTNATAAAATTTTCTGGAGCGGTAATTGGGTTAATCATCGGTCTGTTACAAAGTGCTCTACTGCTCCTACTGGAGAACTATCATTTTTAACCGTTATGTATAATAATTCATATCGATATAAAATTATTTTTTAAAAATGCAAAAAAACATAAATATAGCTATCTTCAAATTTAATTCTGGTGATGTTATGGGCGGATATATGGGTAAAATATTGAGAGTAAATCTCTCCGATGGAACGATAAAAAAGGAAAAGACGGATGAAGAGGTGGCTAAGAAATATCTCGGAGGAAAAGGATATTCTGTTTACCTCATCTATCAAAGACTGAAGGAACTTGAGAAGGAAGGAATCTATGCAGGAGACATAGATCCTTTTGGAGAGTATAACGACCTGATTTTTGCTACTGGTCCTGCTACTGGAGTTACGGGCTTTCCTGAGCCGGGAAGATATCATGTGATGACGATCAGGTCTCCCCTAACAGGTTCGATCGGCAGTGCAAACTCTGGAGGGAAGTTCGGACCGTACATCAAGTTCTCGGGGTTTGATATGATCATAGTCGAGGGCAGATCACCTGACCCAGTTTATCTTGAGGTAATCGATGGAGAAGCTGAATTAAAGTCTGCAGAGGAACTCTGGGGCAAGAATACCTTCGACACAACCAAAATATTGACGGATAGGATAGGAAGGTGCAGTGTTGCATGCATCGGACCTGCGGGAGAAAATTTGGTTAGATTTGCATGTATAATAAATGAAGAGCATAGAGCCGCGGGAAGAACTGGAGTCGGAGCGGTAATGGGGTCTAAGAAATTAAAGGCAGTCGTATGTGCGGGAAGCGAAAAACCTGAAGTATCTGATCCGGAAAGATTTAAAGAGACCTCGAAAGAGGTCAACGATAAGATAAGGCAGAACCCCCTTACTGGAGAAGGGCTCACGAAGTTTGGTACAGCTATCCTTGTGAATGTCATAAATAATGCTGGTAGCTTACCGTTCAGGAATTGGCAAACTGGCTACAACCCGGAGGCGGAGAAGATTAGCGGAGAAACACTGGCAGAGAAGTATTTGATAAGAAACCATGCATGCTGGGGCTGTACGATAACATGTGGAAGAATCTCAAAGGTGGAGAAAGGTCCGTATCAGATTCTCTATACTGAGGGTCCAGAATACGAATCTATCTGGTCTCTTGGAAATGATACGGGAGTCACGGACCTCGAAGCGGTAATTAAAGCAAATCATCTTTGCGATGAACTCGGTTTAGACACTATCTCAATGGGAGCGACAATAGCATGTGCCATGGAGCTTAACGAGAAGGGAGCAATCCCAGAAGATCTACTTCAGGGAATGGATTTAAGATTTGGAAATGCTTCCGCTCTTGTGGAGGCTGTTTGGAGAACCGGATATAATGCTGGGTTTGGAAAGTATCTCGCTCTCGGATCAAAAAGACTCGCAGAAATGTTCGGATATCCTGAGCTGTCGATGAGTGTCAAAGGGTTGGAGATGCCTGCATACGATCCGAGGGGAATAAAAGGCATTGGATTGAATTATGCAACCGCTAACAGAGGTGGATGCCATGTTACCGGCTACACTGTTGCTCCGGAGATAGCGGGACTGCCGGAAAAAATAGATCCTTTGACAGAGGAAGGAAAGGCGATGTGGGTAAAGGCATTTCAAGACTTCACATCTGTCGTGAACTCCACTGTGAACTGCCTCTTCACAACGCTCGCGGTTGGAGCGGAGGATTTTGCACCACCGCTTTCGGCTATAACCGGATGGGAGCTATCTGCTGACGATCTCATGAGAATGGGTGAGAGAATCTACAACCTTGAGAGGGTGGTAATCAACAAATACGGTTTTGATGCCAAAGATGATACACTTCCACCAAGACTACTCAAAGAGCCTATGCCGGAGGGTGTAGCCAAGGGACAAACTGTAAACCTTGAGAGGATGAAGGAAGAGTACTATCAACTGAGAGGATGGGTCAACGGAGTACCGACTAAGGAGAAACTGAGGGAGCTCGAGATTGAACTCTAAGTTTTCGATCATGGATAATTCTTTTGTTTTTTCTTTTACTTTTGTTCTATTCTATGGAAGTTTTTAGAAACTCAGAACGAAATCGCTATTCATAACATCTTCCGTGTAGAATGTTGCGGGATTGGCTATCTCCACACCCTCTACGAAATCCTCTTTTTTGAAATCGAATATGTCTTTGTTAAGTGGGCAGGCGAGGAGTTTTGCACCCTCTGCATGTAGCATGTACAGCATCTCGTCCACTGATGGTAGCAAAAGCTCATCCATTTTGTTCATAATCTCTTTTTGCACGTCTTCTGGCTGATCTGGAAGGCATTTCAACTCATTTATCCTCTCCCTGTGCACAACATTAATGCCTCTTGAGCCGAAGAATACCGTCACATCTGCGTTTGATCGAAGAAGGCTTAATGCGGTCATCAATGCGTTGAAGACTTGACAAAGCTCATCATGAAATAGCAAAATCGTTACCTTTCTTTTATCTCGTCTGGTTGAGGTTTCATCCATTGTTTTGCATTTTTCAGCCACATTATCACATCCCTTTTTTCCGTAAAACAATTTCGGTGATAACCAATTGGTTTTAAAGAAGAAAAGATTTTCCCAGAAACTGAAATTAGAATTGAAACTTTTAAATTCTCCAGTAGGGATTTCGTAGATGACATTAATAACTTTTCCCATCTTCAACACTCCTCGAAAAATTTTATTACCTCTAAATAAAGCTATGTTTTGTGAGGTGTACTCTCGAATTGTTTGCAACTCTGAGGGAAAAATATAGTGCGAAGAAGGTTGAAGTGGAGTTCAGTGGTAGTATCCACGATTTCTTCATTTCCGCATCAAAAAAGCTCGGAAGAGAACTCCTTGAGGATGTTTACTCTGATCTGAAGAACAGGGTTTTTCGAGATGATAGGATGATAACGATAAACGGCAGGAATATTAAGGATATCAAGGGAATTCCAGAGCTAAAAGATGGGGACAATATAGCTCTATTTCCTCCAATAGCGGGAGGACTTGGTTTTTAATTTTAGGTATCGTGAGTTACTAATCCTATGGCTCAACCTTTCTTGCGATCACTACATAGTGGTAAGGATANGTGTGATTCATCACCTTCACTTCGAAACCCTCACTGGCACCTATACCTTTCAGCATGTCCACAAGTTTTTCAGGAGGAATTCTCTCATTCAAAGGCGGACCTATCAGCTCTATCGGTTTCACACCTTCTTCTATTTTCCAATCCGCTATCACGATGCAATCTGCACCCTCACACCACTTTATGTACTCCATCGGATCATCCAATTCGTGTATGACATTTGAGAACAGAACTAGGTTTGCATGAAAGTCAATTTTAGGAGGTTTTTCGGAGACAATAATGCCAACATTTTTGATTTCTCTCTCATCAAGCCTCTTTTTTAACAATTTAGCCATTTCAACACTAAGATCGACGGCATAAACCTTTTTAAACATTCCTGCAAGGGGAATCGTGAAGTATCCAGTTCCAGCTCCTATATCGAAAGCAATATCTCTATCAATGTTTTGTTTTGCTACGAGTTCCATCAGTGGTTCGGGTGGAAAGATACTCCTTCTTTTATCTGAGTCCAGCAACTCCGCTTTTTTCGGATCGAATTTATGACCCATATCTAATGTTGTTTGTGTTGTAAAAAAGCTTTAGTGGTTGGGGTTATGGGCCTGACACTAAAAATTTAAATTTTTTATAAGTCTCTAAATCTTTAGAGCGAGATCTGCAGCGGACTTTATCGCATCCAGTGCCTTAGCGGGGCACTCACAGTCACCGACTTTGTATATTTCCTTCACCTTCCCGGTAAGCTCATCCATCAACCCGTTGCTTGATCGGGTTCCTACTGCAATTACGGATGTGTCGCAGGGGATCTCGTATGTACCCTCCTTACCCTCAACCACAATTGAACCTTTCTTTATCTCTACAGCCTTCGTTTCTGTTAGTATTTTCACACCCTTTTGGCGTAGGTAGAGTATGACATTCCATCTCGTAGATATTCCGATGTCCGATCCAATTTTTCCGAGCATCTCCACCATCGTTACCTTCTTTCCTCTTTCAGCCAGCATTGCTGATGTGGAGCAACCAACTCCTCCTCCACCTATTACAACGACATTTTCTCCAGTTTCTTTGCCCTCCAACACCTCGAAGGCGGTTATTGCATTTTCAACACCGGGTATTGGTGGTATTATCGGAACCGCACCAGTAGCGATGATTACAACATCTGGGTTTTGCTCGAGGATGGTTTCCACATCGGCTTCGGTGTTAAATCTGATTTTAACTCCCTTCTTTGGCAGTACCGTATGGAAGTATGTTGAAACACTCTCAAACTCCCTTCCGTAGGGAGATTTTGATGCGAGGATCAACTGACCTCCTAATCTGTTCGTTTTCTCGAAAAGCACAACGTCATGCCCTTTCTCTGCAAGCATTTCCGCAGATTTGCATCCAGCGGGTCCTCCTCCTACCACAACAATCTTCTTTATTTTCTCTGCCTTAAGATCTCTGAACTCTTTTTCCCGTCCAACCGCGGGATTCACGAGACAGGTTATAGGCTTTCCTTGGAAAGCATAGTCCATACATCCTTGGTTACATGCAACGCAGATTCTTATTTCATCGAATCTTCCCTCTTTTGCCTTCTTTGGAAATTCCGGATCCGCAAGCAGAGGCCTCATCATGGATATCATATCTGCTTTTCCTTCTTGCAAGATTTTCTCCGCAAGCTCCGGGGTGTTTATCCTATTTGATGCGATAACGGGCACATCAACAACACTCTTTATTCCCTCTGCAAGGTAAACATAGCCTCCTCTCGGTACGAACATCGTTATTAACGGTTTCCTCGACTCGTGCCATCCAGCGGTAACATTGAAGTAGCAAGCTNCAGCGGACTCAAGTATTTTAGCGATCTCTTTCATATCTTCGAGGGTATTTCCGCCTTCTATGAACTCATCACCCGAAATTCTGCATCCNACCGGAAAATCCTTACCGCATTTCTCCTTAATTTTCTCTATTATCTCTACAGCAAATCTCGTTCTGTTTTTTAAGCTACCTCCATATTCGTCTGTTCTTTTGTTCGTTGCAGGGCTTAAAAACTGACTGATGAGGTATCCAGCAGAGCATATCAGTTCAACAGCATCAAAACCTGCTTTTTTAGCTCTTAAGGCTGATTCTGCGAATAAGTCTTGGATGTATTGGATTTCGTCAATTGTCAAAGCTTTCGGTCTTCTTTTTGTGAAAATAGGAGGAGGAATGTCTGATGCAGAAACAGGCTCGCTATCGGAGAGAGAAATCTCGTATCTACCCGGGTGCCACAATTGAACAGCACACTTAACATCATGCTCGTGAAAAACATCTGCAAGCCTTTTAAGTCCCGGGATACAGCTATCATCGTGGATTCCCAGACCACCGTAAAACTGCGGGAGTATCTTCGCAACTCCAACTACCACATACCCCACTCCGTTCTTAGCTCTTTCGCGGTAGAACTCGATTAGTTTATCTGTTACTTCCCCTTCAAGTGTCCAAAAGTTAGAACCAACAGCGGGCATGACGATCCTGTTCTTAATCTCCATTCCACCAACTTCAATCGGTTCAAAAAGTTTCATGAGGTAAATCCTGAACGAGAGGTTAAAAAAATTCCTATTTTATCATTAATTAAAAACTTTAATAATTCGGGCAGAAAGCCAATGTTTAATAATTATATTAAAGGTGTGTATAGAGCAATATACCTTCTGGGAAGACCTATATCAGCAGAATCGAAAAAACTACTGCAAAGACACCCGTGAGGAAAATCCCATCGAATGTTCCCGCACCACCTATGCTAACAACTCCACCTCCGATCTTCTCTATGTCTTTCAGGTGGAGTATATCTGCACCGAATAGTGCTGAAAGAACACCCAAGGAGTATGTGAATTTGGGCAGGGTTGTCATGGGGTACCCGAGTAAAGACAGAATCAGATATCCGACAATAGCAGAGAACAATGGCGGAATAATCATCGGCACAGCTATGCCAACTCCTCTGACTGGACGGGCATATGTGTATATGACGAATGACGAGATCACGAATGCAGTAATCCACGGAATCAAAGGTACCTCGAGTAAAAGCTTAATGGCGAGAAGTGAGGGAAACACGCATCCTCCCAAGTTAACTGCAACCGTTACCTTCTTTCTCTCCCGTATGTAGTAGATTATTCCGAAGAAATTTACCTCTCTTAGCACCGTTTTGCCCTCTCTCTCGTATAAGGGGATGTTTATTAGGCTCCCTATCAGAATTAGGAAGAAAACGGTCATAGCTTGGTGTTTTTCAAGCCCAAAAACAATTTGGAAAACTTGAGAGGTTGCAAAAAAGAAAATTAACAGCAGAAACGGAAAGATAATGAAGATAAGGAAAAATGGAAGCAAAAGTGGTGGGAATATGTAGTCCCTCAATACCGTATCCCTCTCTTTTAGTATTTTCTAAGCTTTCGCTTGTCGAGGACTATGTAGTCACTAATTGATTTAACAGCATCGAACGGGACGATATAGAATCCATCTTGTTTTTCAAGTTCTTCAACCGGATTCTGGCCGGGCTTTATTATCAAATCTAGCAGAGATCCAGTTTTGAAATCAACTGTTATGTTGTATAGTGTTCCAACAACAGTCCCATCTGATAGTAGCACCATTTTTTTTGCCAATGATTTTGCGAACACCATTAGAACTCTTATTTATACGCATATTAATAAATTTTTCCTATTGATATGTTCGGTGCAGGTTTTGGTTTCCTGAGCTGAGCTGAGGCAAGTATCAAAAAATTTTTAAGAGAATTTTATCCGTAGCCGAGGAATGTTTTTGCTGCAACCTTCGGTCTTTCTTGCTTTGCTTTCTCCTCGAATCTTTCGTAGAATCCTATCATAGTTTCGGTAACACTCGGTTTAATCTTCTTGAGTGCCTCCAAGAAATGCCTCATCTCAACTACTTCGGACTCCATGTCCTCTCTTAGTGCGAGCATCACAGCCTCTCTGCAAATAGCCTCTATATCTGCACCGACATACCCTTCCGTGAGGTCTGCAAGCTCCTCTATATCCACATCACTCGAAAGAGGCATACCTCTCGTGTGAATTCTGAATATTGCCAATCTGCTTTTCTTGTCAGGAGGTTTGACATAGACCAATCTGTCAAATCTGCCCGGTCTGAGGAGTGCGGGATCCAATATATCTGGTCTGTTGGTCGCACCGATAACAATCACACCTTCCAGCTCTTCGAGTCCATCCATTTCCGTTAAAATCTGGTTAACAACCCTTTCAACGGCTCTGCTTCCCTCATCGATTCCCCTCATCTGTGCTATTGCATCTATTTCATCGAAGAATACTATACATGGAGCAACTTGTCTTGCTTTTCTGAATATCTTTCTAACCGCTTTCTCGCTCTCTCCAAGCCATTTGCTGAGCAGTTCACTCCCCTTTACTGTTATGAAGTTGGCTTCGGTCTCATGAGCGACAGCCTTGGCTATAAGGGTCTTTCCGGTTCCCGGTGGACCGTAGAGTAGTACGCCTTTCGGAGGCTTAATTGAGAACTTCTTGAACTTTTCAGGATACTTGAGGGGCCATTCCACAGCCTCTACGATCTCTTTTTTGACATCATCCAACCCTCCGACATCCTCCCATGTTACCTTAGGCACTTCAACAAGAACCTCCCTCATTGCCGAAGGCTCTATTCCCTTCAAAGCCTCCTTGAAGTCATCCATTTTTATTTTTATGGATTCAAGTATTTCTGCCGGGATCTCGTCATTATTCAAATCTATATGTGGCAGGTATCTTCTTAAAGCCTTCATTGCAGCCTCTTTGGATAGAGCCTCGATGTCTGCACCTACAAAGCCATGTGTTTGATCAGCAAGCTGTTTCAGCATGTTCTTGATTATCTCTCTCTCGAGTTCCGCGATGAAGCTCTCATCGAATACCGAATAAATCAAATCCTTGATCTCTTCTTTACTCTCTTTTCCTTTAAGCTCTTTAAGGACATAGTCTATGTCCTTAACGACATCCATCTCTCCATCTTGCAGGTATGTCTTTTTGAGGGACTTCAGGGATTCCAAGACGAAGAACTGGTCGTACTCTGGGTCCAAGGGCATATTTCTTGTGTGTATTTGCAGGATCTCGTATCTNCCCTCTCTGTCCGGTACACCTATCTCGATCTCCCTGTCGAATCTTCCGGGTCTTCTTAGAGCAGGATCTACCGCTTCAACTCTGTTCGTCGCAGCTATAACTATCACCTGTCCTCTCTCCTCGAGCCCATCCATTAGTGTCAGTAGCTGTGCGACAACTCTCCTTTCAACTTCTCCTGTAACTTCATCTCTTCTTGGGGCTATAGCATCGATTTCATCAATGAATATTATTGATGGGGAATTCTCCTTCGCCTCTTCAAAAATCTCCCTAAGTCTCTGCTCTGATTCTCCGTAGAATTTGCTCATTATCTCTGGACCGTTTATCGTGTAGAACGATGCACCGATCTCATTTGCCACAGCCTTGGCAATCAAGGTCTTACCAGTTCCCGGTGGACCATGCAACAGTACGCCCTTTGGAGGATCAATTCCGAGTCTCTGAAATATCTCTGGATATCTGAGCGGGAGTTCTATAACCTCTCTCACTTTCTGCAGTTCCTCTTTCAGTCCACCTATGTCTTCGTAGGTAACTCCTGCTCTTCCAATTCTCTCGAAACCTTTTGCAGGTCTCTCTCTGTAGACGACTTTTGTAGTCTCGTCAATTATCACCGGTTCTTTTGGATCTGTTTTGACCGCGACAAATAGCAATGCTCCTTGATTCTGTGCACCGTATTTTCCAAATCCTGTTAGGGCGGGAGCCCCCACGAGGGGGATGATGTCTCCTTCAACGAGCGGTCTTTTTAGAAGCTGGTGCTTGAGATAATCTCCAATATCCATTCCGTAAACTCTAAACTCAATTTTTCTTAGAGGTGCAAGGATCACAAGCTTTGCGGGAGAGTATTCAGCTTTGCTTACCTCCACCATATCTCCTACACTAACTCCAGAATTCTCTCTTATGAATCTATCAACTCTTATGATTCCTTTACCCCAATCTCTTTTGGGAGCCCTCCAAACTTTTGCAACGGTTCTTCTTTTACCCTTTATCTCTATTATGTCTCCGGGTGAAATCTGGAGTTTTAACATTGAGTCTGGATCGAGTCTGGCGATACCCCTCCCGGAATCACTGGGATATGCCTGATTTACCCTCAGGTTTAGTTTCATTATTTTCACCTCTTGAGTAGTGTTTTACCCGAACAGCTTAAAACTTTTTGCAACTCCTCATGATTGCTCGTTCTCAGCTTGTTCGTGCAATTATTTTTTATGTAATAGAATATAGAAAAGGGTTGTGGTGCGGAATATTGAAGCAAATGTGAGCATGTATGAATGTATGGAGCGGTAAGATGTAGGCAAACATTATAAAAAATCGGAGCGGAAATACCAATCGGAGGGGTAATTTGAAGGTTGCAATATTCGATTGTTTTAGCGGTGCGTCTGGAGATATGATTGTTTCGTCCTTACTCGGTATTACGCTGGAAGAGTCGGATTTAAGAGAAATTATAAAGGAATTCGACTTGAAAATCGATTTTGAGATTAGGAGAGTTAATAAGTCCGGCATAATAGCAAACCAGTTGATTGTTACCGAAGAGAAGGTACGAAGGAGGTACAGAGAAATTGAGGATATGCTAAAAAGCTCTGAAAAGTTTAGAACAGTTTCAAATTATGCGGTAGGGATTTTCAAAAAATTAGCCATCGCGGAAGCAGGAGTACATGGATATGAAGACTACAGAGAAGCACATTTTCATCAGATAGGCAGTGATGATGCTATTTTCGACATTCTCTCCGCAACTCTCGGAATTTTAAGGCTCAGAGAGAANGGCTACAGGATCTTCACGACTCCGATAAACCTCGGGAGGGGAAAGGTGAAAACATCTCATGGTGTTTATCCGGTTCCACCTCCTGCGGTTGTAGAAGTACTCAGGAACTCAAAGCTTAAGGTTTATTTTGGAGAAGGAGGAGAGCTTTTAACTCCAACTGGGGCAGGAATATTGGCTTACTTTTCCGAGGGAGACATAAAAAATCCCTTCTCGGTTGAGAGGGTTAGTTACGGTGCTGGATTGAGGGATCTGAGTGAGCCGAATGTGTTGAGGCTGATTCTCGGGAAGTGTGAAATTCATGACAGGATTGTTGTTTTAGAGACAAATATTGATGACATCAGCGGAGAGTTGATTGGTAACGCTATATTACGACTGTCTGAGAACTGTCTTGATGTAGTAGCCATTCCCTATTTCGGTAAGAAGAACAGACCCGGATACATCATAAAAGCTATTTGCAAGGAGGAGGATGTGGATAAAGTCTCGGGAATTATTATGGAGGAGACGAACTCGCTTGGGGTTAGAGTGATACCAGTGCACCACAGAGTCAAAGCGTACAGGGAGTCAGAGGTGGTGCGTGTTAGAGTAGAAGGTAGGGAATTCGGAATTAGGGTTAAGCTTTCTCTCTCCGGGAAAGAAGTGTTAAAACCCGAGTTTGATGATGTTAAAAAAATTGCAGAGGAGTTGGATCTACCTCTGCCTCTTGTTTACTCAAAAGTGATGCGGGAAATCGAGGACAAACTCAAAAGATAATCAACCTTAGGTAGGGGTGTNGAATGAGGGGTACACGCGACTTATTGCCCACGGGCAGTAAGTGTATGGATGNACTGTTGGGTGGTGGAGTGGAGAGAGAAACCATCACTCAGATCTATGGAGGTTCCGGAACGGGAAAAACATCAATATGTTTGCTTTTATCGTTTACAACCGCTAAGAATGGAGGGAAGGCAGTCTATATTGACACAGAAGGTTTGTCTCGAGAGAGGGTTAGACAGATCTTTGTGGATAAGGAAAAACTCAATAGAATTTTCCTTTTTGATGTTATTGACTTCAAGCAACAGAGTTCGACGATAAGAGAAGTGGGTAGGTTGTGTAGAAGTGAACAGATTGATCTTATAGTTGTAGACTCCATAACCGCCCTCTACAGAAGTGAGCTTGAGGATGTTGATCGGCAGTTGCTCATGAAGAGGGAGCTCACATCTCAGATTACTTTTCTACTCGGTTTGGCAAGGAAACACAGCTTAGCGGTTGTGGTAACTAATCAAATGTTTACTGATATAAAAAACGGAGTTGATAAGCCTCTCGGTGGTCCGACACTCGACCACCTCTCGAAGACAATCGTAGGCATTGAAAAGGCGGATGGTGAGAGAGTAGCAACACTCGTAAAGCACAGGTCAATACCGGAAGGAAGGAGATGCAGGTTCAGGATAACGGATAGAGGAATAGAACCTTAAAAAATGGAAGAACTTTGATTGTATTAGTTAAACCTTGATTGTATTAAATTAACCGTCAGCTATTAAAAATTAAAAAAATTGAATCAGCCTTTTAGTTTGCTGAGCTGTTCTATCAGCTCGGGAACGACCTCGAAGATATCTCCAACAATTCCGTACTGTGCAACTCCGAAAATTGGTGCCTCTGGGTCTTTGTTTATTGCTATGATTAGCTCGCTATCCTTCATACCCATCACATGCTGAAATGCACCGCTAACAGCAAGTCCGAGATAGAGTCTCGGCTTAACAGTTTTGCCCGAGATGCCTATTTGTCTGTCTTTTGGTAACCAGCCGTTATCTATAACTGGTCTACTTCCAGCAACAACACCTCCAAGTTTCTCTGCTAGCTCTTCTGCAAGCTCTATGTTTGAAGCATCCTCTATCCCTCTTCCCACTGTCACTACGATGTCTGCCTGAGTTATATCTACCTCTCCAACCTCCGGTTCAATGTACTGAACAAACTTTCTCTTGGACTCCGACGGAGTGATGTCTATTCTCTCAATCTTTCCTGAAACTCCCTCGCCCTCTTTGAATATGCCTTGTCTTATTGATAGGACATATGTTTCCGAAGGTTTAAGCCTCATGTCGACCATCAGCTTACCCTGAAAGATGTACTTTGTTACAACGATCCCATCCGACACATCCACATTGACAACATCTGTGGCGATAGGGGCACTTAATTTCACTGCAAGAAGCGGGGCAATTTCAAGCCCGTAAGATGTGTTTCCTACTAAGACTATGTCTGGTTTGTTACCTTCGAAGATTCTGTTTAGAACATCGAGATAAGTTTCTGGGTTGAAGTATTCGAGGGATTCGTGCTCCGCAATCCACACCTTATCAGCATATTTTACAAGCTCATTGGCAAAATTACTCACATCCTTTCCGATCAAAACAACCTCACTTGTCCCATCACCTTTTATAGCGTTTGCAAGGTTCAGCAGTTCGAGTGTTATCGGGTTCAGTTCACCCATTCTGTGTTCTGCAATTGCAAATATCCTCATTATATCAGCCCCCTATCCTTAAGAAGCTCGATTAATTTCTTAGCCACTTCTTCAGGCGATCCTTCGAGCATTTCAGCCTTTTTAACCGGTGGGAAGTACATTTTCTCTACTTCAAGGGTAGACACATCCGATCTCACTTCCACTTCCTTGAGTTCTTTCGTTTTGGCTCTTTTTATACCCATTATCGAGACATACCTCGGCTCGTTTATTCCGCTCTGAATCGTAACGAGACATGGTGTTGGAAGGATAACTTCCTCATTGTATCCTCCTTCGAGTTCTCTTCTTACTTTTACGGAGGAGTTCTCAACCTCCAATGCTGTTACCGCTGTTGCAAAAGGTATTTCGAGCATTCCTGCAAGTAATGTACCCACAAGAGCGTTGTTCAGGTCTTGAGATTGGTATCCCGCCATAATTATGTCGAATTTCTCATCTTTTATTGCATTCTTAATTAGGTCTGCGGTCTGGAACGCATCCATTGTGGCATCCTGTGGTATTTTGATTGCTCTATCTGCACCCATAGCGAGGCACTTCCTCAGCGTATCTTCGCAGGCACTCCCAACACCGACTACGACTACTTCTCCGTCTCCGAACCTCTCTTTTATCTGAATAGCCTCTTCAACCGCATACCTGTCCCAGTCGTTAATGTCGTATACCAAACCTCTTTGGTCAACGGATTTTCCGTCCTCTCCTATTCTGATTTCTGACTCCGGATCAGGGGCATGTTTTGTTAGAACGATTATGTTCATCACATCACCTCCAGCAAAATCATCCTTGGTTTTTCTTTTCGCCTTTTATATCTTTTGAAATAAAAAATTTTGATCAAAAAAATTTTAAGAAAAAATAATATTTGTTTATTTTCCTTTGAACTCAGGCTTCCTTCTCTCGAAGAAAGCTCTCACACCTTCCATAACATCTTCTGTGGATGTTGTGATTCCAAAGTATGCTGCCTCAATAGCCTGTCCAGCNTCTACCGGTAGTTCGTAGCCGTAATTTATTGCATACTTGGCAAGCCTGAGCGTGATGGGCGGCATCTCTGCAAGGGACTTGGCCAGAGCCGAAACCTCCTCCCAGAATTTATCCGGATCAACCGCCTTATTGACAAGTCCGATTTTTTCAGCCTCATCAGCGGTTAGTCTTTTAGCAAGGAAAATCAATTCTTTGGCTTTTGAAAGTCCTACAAGCTTAGCCATCCTCTGAGTACCGCCCCACCCGGGTATTAACCCTATGGCAACCTCAGTCAACCCTATTTTTCCAGCTCTCGACATCACTCTAAAATCACATGCGAGAGCAAGCTCACATCCTCCACCAAATGCGTATCCGTTTATTGCTGCGATAACAGGCTTGGGGAATTTCTCGATTGCAGTGAACACTTCCTGACCTCTTACAGAAACCATTGCAGAGTTTGCGGGCTTGAATGTTGTTGGATCTGCTAAAGCCTCTGAGAGNTCGAAACCTGCAGAGAATGATTTATCTCCTGCTCCAGTAAACACAACAACTCTAACCTCATCATCCTTTGCAAGCTCTTTTAGTGCCATTTCTATCTCATCAAGCAATTCAAAGGATAGTGCGTTCAGTCTGTGAGGTCTGTTGAGGACGATCTTTGCAATCATATTCTCCTTATCCTTCTCGATTATCAGGTTCTTGTATGTAGCCTCGCCGGATTTGTAATTGTAGAAACCTTCACCGCTCTTCTTTCCTACTTTGCCCTCTGCAACCATTTTTTTGAGAAGATCTGTTGGTTTTAGGACATCAAGCTGTTTCTCCTCGTATAATTCCTCGAGCTTCTTGACTATGGCATCCAGTCCTATTTCATCTCCCAGCTCACAGGGACCTTTGGGCATGTTTGTTCCGAGTTTCATGGCTAAATCCACTTCTTCAGCACTTGCAACACCCATCTCGATTAACCCGGATGCTATGTTCACCATGGGTGCGATGAGCCTTAGGGCATCGTATTTTCCTGCAGACTCCTTCGGTATCTCAGGTCTTCCCTTGCTCCAGTCGTAGAATCCTTTCCCGGTTTTCATTCCGAGTTCCTTCTTTTCGATTTTCTCTTTGAGAACATCCGCATTTGGAACGAGACTCCACTGTTCACCGCCGTAGTATAGGATATCCAGTCCTACAAAGTCTCCAAGCTCGATTGGACCCATTGGAAAGGCGTAGTTGAATTTCATTGTTGCATCGATCTCTTCCTTTGTTGCTACACCTCTCCCAACATCATCTATCGCTAAGGCGAGGTACGGAACCAAGCATCTGTTGACGATGAATCCCTCAACATCCTTCTTAACCACAACTGGTGTTTTGCCGATACTCTTTACGAAGTTCACACCGTACTCTATTGTTGAATCTGCGGTCTTTTCACCTTTTATTACTTCAACCAACTGCATAATTGGGACTGGNTTGAAGAAGTGCAAACCCATGAACTTCTCTGGTCGATCGGTTACACCTGCTATCTCTGTGATACTTAAGCCTGATGTATTCGTTGCAAATATGCAATCTTTGCTTGCGTACTGCTGAACCTCCTCAAAAACCTTCTTTTTGAGATCTAAAATCTCAGGAACAGCCTCTATAACTAATTCAGCGCCCTCAACAGCTTCCTTCATGTCCAATGTGAAGTGCAGTCTGTCTAAAACACCCTTTGCTTTATCTTCTTTCATCTTGCCTTTTGCGACAGCCTTATCGAGCATTCTCTTTATGTTATCTAAAGCCTTATCAAGGAACTTTTGATCTATATCTCTCACCCAAACCTCATATCCTGCTAAGGCACTTACATATGCTATTCCATGACCCATTGCTCCAGCACCCAGAACAGCAATTTTCTTCATACCTATCCCCTCCTTAAGATAAAATATTGAAAATTTTAAAAATTTTTACATTTTTATTCGACATCTAACAACCTTCGGACATCTTTATTCACTTGGTACGAGTTCGTACATGTAGTATCCTTCTTCTTCCCTTCTTGAAATCTCCACTCTGACCCTCATTCCCGGTTTGGCTTTTGTTGGATCCATTTTGAGCCATGCGGTTATTCTTACACCGCTATCGAGTTTTGCTATTGCGACCGTGTACGGGTTGTATTTTGCAAAGGATGGTGGTCTAACGAAAAGAACGGTTAGTGTTTCAAGCACACCCTCTTTCGACAGCTCAACCCACTCCATGTCGCTATCTCTGCATGAGGGGCAATCTTTTTGTGGTGGGAAAAACAACCTTCCACACTTCCTGCATTTTGTGGTAACGAGCTTGTTCTCTCTGAGCCCCTCAAAAAACGGTTTAGTGTTCTCTACGCTCATGATGTATCTTACATTTAGCTCTCTCATGTCCACCCATTGGAGGGCCCCGGTTTTTTCATCGGTAACCACAGGAAAACCAAATTCTTTGATATTTTTTTCAACCTCTTCTTTCATAAAAACACCTCACAGCTTATCCAGTCCGTAAATTGTTACATATGTGTAGTGACCCGTACCACCTACATTGTGTGCTAACCATCTTCCCTTCTCAATATCCGCCTGCCGTCCGGGTTCGGCTTTTCCTAATAGTTGTTTGTATGCTTCAACCGCCTGACTTACACCTGTAGCACCTATTGGATGTCCCTTTGCTTTCAGTCCACCGTCCACATTCACCGGAATTCTTCCTCCGATGTAGGTCTGCTCGTCTCTTATCAGCTGTACACCTTCTCCTCTCTTTGCAAATCTCAAGTCCTCGTATGCGATAATCTCTGGGGCTGTAAAGCAGTCGTGTACATTAGCACCATCTAAGTACTTGTATGGGGCGGATATATCTATTCCAGCCTTCTTGTAGGCAATCTCAGCAGCATACCTTGCAGACTCGAGTGATGTAAAGTCCTCTCTTCTGCTTAGATTTGCGGTACCGGTTCCCACACCCTGACTGTGAANCCAGATTTTGTCCTCAACATCCTTTGCAAATTCCTCGCTTGCTAATATCACGCATGCACTTCCATCGGTTATGGGTGAGCAATCGAAAAGCTTGAATGGCCAAGCGATGTATTTTGGTTCCATGACCTTCTCAAGGGTTATCTCTTTTTGGAACTGTGCGTACGGGTTTTTGGCTCCGTAGTAGTGGTTTTTAACTGCAACTCTCGCAAAATCCTCTTCAGTAGCTCCGTACTTCATCATGTATGCGGTTCCGTGTAGAGCATAGTATCCGGGGAATGTGAGCCCGAAATTCTCGAATTCCCAGAAGTAACTTCCGAATCTTCCAATCAGTTCNATAACTGTTGGATTCGGTGACTCCTGCATCTTTTCAACACCGAGGACTAGAACCACATCCGCCTCGCCACTTTTTATTGCGGTATATCCAACGCGTATTGCTGCGTTTCCAGTTGCACAGGCAGCCTCAACCCTCATAGATCCTTTGGGTGCAAGATCGGCGTATTCAGCCATTAAAGCCGGAACTGCTGCCTCACTGCTCCAGATTCCTGCGGTACCAACAACAAAGAAGTCGATATCTTTCTGCTCGATATTAGCAGAATCGAGAGCTGGCTTGATTGACTCCCAAGCAAGTTCAGGAATGTTGACATCTTTTCTTGTTCCGAATTTGGAATGCCCCACTCCAATAACAGCTACATTTTCAGACATATACTTTATACTCATTTTTCGTTATATAAGTCTTTCTCGATTTATGTGGCTTGAATGGTGAAATAGAATTTCGAAAAAATTAAAAAATAAGAAATTAGTCATTATTTTTAATCAATTCGAGATTAAAAGTATTTAAGCTTTTCTTTTCTTATCTAAGTTTTGTAGGAATATTATTTAAAACAAAAGAATTTTATACTGTTTTATGTAAATTAGGGGAGGTGGTATAAATGGTGGACTTTACTTTTACCGAGGAGCAAGAGGACATTAGAAAGGCTGCGAGGGAGTTTGCTGAAAAGGAGTTTACACCCGAACTTGCGATGGAATGCGACAGGGAGGAGAAGTATCCGAGAGAGCTGGTTAAAAAGTGTGCTGAACTCGGTTTCCATGCGGTATCGATTCCCGAGGAGTACGGAGGAGGAGGTTATGGACCTATAGAGCAGATGATTGTAATGGAGGAGTTCTCTGCTGTGAATCCCGGACTTGCCATTGCCTGCCTGACTCCGGTTTTCGGCATTGAAATCCTCCTTTATCACGGATCTGAGGAGCAAAAGGAGAGGTGGATACCTAAGCTTTGTTCTGGGGATGCGATAATGGGCATGGCTAACACAGAACCGGATTGCGGAAGCGACTCTGCGAGCATCAAGACCAAAGCGGTTCTTGATGGTGATGAATGGGTTATAAACGGCACAAAACAGTTCATAACTAATGGAACAGTTGCAGATTTTCTTCTTGTTACTGCAAAAACGAGAGAGTTGGATTGGAAGGATCGACACAAGGGAATGAGCTACTTTATTGTTGAAACAGATAGAGAAGGTTTCAAGGCAACGAAGATAACAGGCAAGCTCGGAATCAGAGCGAGTGATACTGCAGAAATATCTCTATCTAATGTTAGGGTTCCCAAGGATAATTTAGTTGGTGAGGAAGGAAAAGGGTTCTACTATATGATGGAGTTCTTTGACAGAACAAGAGCGTGGGTGGCATCACAGGCTGTTGGAATCGCCAAGGGTGCCTTAAAACTGGCAGTAGATTATGTAAAACAGAGGAAAGCTTTCGGTATGCCAATAGCGAACTTCCAGTTCATTCAGTTCAAGCTTGCGGAACTTGCTACGAAAATTGAAGCGGCAAGGACATTGACCTACAGAGCGGGAGCGGTTATGGTGGAGAGAGGCAAACCAGATTCCACTCTGTCTTCAATGGCGAAGTGGTATGCTGGAGAGGTAGCGGTTGAGACATGCGATTGGGCTTTGCAGTTCCATGGAGGTTATGGTTACATCGATGAGTATGCTGTTAATGAATTTTACAGAGATGCGAAGATTACGGAGATCTACGAAGGTACAAAGGAGATAGAGAAGTTGATAATAGCGAGAAACATATTGAAAATGTTTTAAATTTTTTTAAATTTTTTTAAACCCACCAAATTTAATTTTAGGGAGAAAAGAGAATAGTAGCCACCTTTCGGTGGCTGGCGGAAAGGGGGGTGGGGGCATCTTTCCGTATTAATCATTATATTTTCAGGTATTTATATCTTTCTCTTTTATTCATCATGAGTCAAAAGGAGTCTTTGAATGACTCGGTGTAACTTAATCATTTTTGATAATATCCTCCTAAACTTGTGGTTGGATGNATTTAATTAAAATCGTCCAAGATTGCTTATTAAACACTGTTAAGTATGTAAAAGGGTCTGATTTTATTACCGGGTATTCAAACCGGGAGAATCGGGAGAAAAATTTATTTAATCATCTATTTTTGTTAAAACATGGCACTTACGAATTTCAGAATTGTCGTCGATAACAAGCTTGCGGGCATGGGTATGCCCGACAGAGAGGCACTTCTTCAGTTAAAAAATTTGGGTTTTAAGGGCATCCTCACATTAACGAAAGAGCCACTTTGCTACGATGAACTGAAGTACTTCGATTATTTCCACATTCCTTTATATGAGTTTAAAGCACCTTTTCTTGATCAGATGGCTGAGGCTGTAGAGTTCATAGATTCTGTTAACGGTGCGGTTGCAGTACATTGCCAGTTCGGGAAGAGCAAGACTGGCTGCATCCTTGGGGCTTACCTCATATACAAATACAACTACACCGCAGATGAAGCGGTGAGAAGACTAAAACGGATTTTTGATGGATATATCGAGTTATCCGAGCAATATGAAGCGTTAAAAGATTTTGAAAGGTTTTTGAGGACAAAATCGTTCTTTGAAGACTCCTGCTGTGGTAAGCTTGAGCTGAGAAAGGGGCATAGCGTTTTTGAAGAAAGGATAAATCACCTCAAAGTTTGTGTGTACAATGAGGAGACCGAAATTATACTTAAAACGGAGAACGGAGAAATATCACTGAAGTTTAAGGGTGAACTTGGCAGGAAAATGACGAAGAGCATATGCCACCTTTAACTCACACAAGCTAAATCCGTCCGACTCTAATTTATTCNGAGGTTACTCCAAAAACTTCAACTTTCCTTCGATTTCTCCGATTTCGAGCCATGCCCAAGCCCACACAACGCACTCGAATGCCCTAATGAGATCTTTTCTCTCTAGAAAGTATTTTGAGTCCAAAATGTAAGCTCGAATGTTCTTAAGATAATCATCATCTGAAGCTTTTAAGTTTCTTAGTTTGTCTTCGATTTTTTTAAGCCATTTCAGAGTTTCGTCGGTTAGCTCTTTTTCCAAGGTCATATNATCTCACCTTTAATCTAACCCTTGCTGTTAACCCGTTTACACCCTCAACTATTATTCTGTCTCCTTTTTTGAGCTCATCATCGCTTACGATTTTCCACAACTCGCCTCTCACTTTTGCAAATCCTTCTCCGTTATCAAACTCCACTACAACACCTTCTTGGTTTATCAATGCCTCTCTACCAACTTTTTTCCTTTCTCTCTTTAGTTGCAGTACTTTTATCAGGAGGAATGTCATTAAAGCTCCTAGGCCTATACCTACACCCACAATAAGGGTTGTAAATGACTCGTAAAATCCCTTCGGCATTAGGGGCTCATCTAAGAGGAGGAGAGCTCCAAGTGTTATTGAAACAACGGATGCGGAACCGAGTATGCCGTATGTGGGTGTTAGTAGCTCCGCAATTAGGANAATGATTCCGAGGATTATCAGTATTATCCCGACAACATCTATTTTTAGTGCCCCGAATCCTATAAGGGACAGGATCAGTGCGATAACACCAATAGTCTCGGGTAGAATTCCCGGAGATGTCAAACCAAAAATCAAGCCGTACAGTCCTATTAGAAAAAGGATTGTTGCGATCTGAGGGTTTGATAGAACACCAAGGATTCTTGATTGGAGCGGTTCTTCTACAATTACTATTTCCCCTTCCATTTTGATCGGTTTGTGGTTCAACATGAAGTTCCCACTGTTCACTTTCTCTATGAGATCCTCTTTCGAATCCGAGAGGATATCTATGACTTTCAACTTGTACGCCTCGTTTGATGTGAGTGTTAAACTCTCCGTAACGAATTTTTCAGCGATGTCTACAGGTCTCCCTCTTTTTTCTGCAATACTTCTGGCGTATCCCGCTATGTAGTTTATGGTTTTTTCTTCCACCGCATTAACTTCTCCGAATGTGATGGCTATTGGTGTTGCAGCACCAACGGATGTGCCGTTGGACATAGCTGAAACATGTCCAGATAACAGTATAAACGAACCAGCGGATGCGGAAAAAGCTCCCTGAGGGTGAACATATGTTATTACAGGTATATNACTGTTCAAAATCAAAGATACGATTCTTTCCGTAGATGATACGAGTCCACCGGGGGTGTTCAGCACTATTAGGATTGAACTTGCCTTCTTTTCCTTAGCAATCTCGAACGCTCTCTCCACTTTTATTACTGTTCCTTCNTTTATTTCTCCCTTGATATCTACTTCCACTATCAAAGCGGAGGTGATTTGGGTNAATAGAATGATCGTCAGAGTTACAGGGAGTATGCGTAGGAGTATGTTGGCTTTGAGGTTTGGTAGTTTCACTTCTGCCATCATCACTAATTAAATTTATTGGAATTTAATTTTTTCCTGCTATTTTCGATTTTCATCAGTTTTTCATTGGTTTAAAATTGGTTAGGTTTTCCGGGGGATTGATGGATTTACAGCTTTGAGTATTGCTTTCAATGTTAGTATNGAAAAATATGGGTACATTCGCTTTTGAAATAAGCCTCTCGAATAAGCTGGGTTTAAAGTAAACTGCAAAACCAACTTTAACCATAAAATTCATAAACAACTACATCGCATATCTCGTGCAGGGGCTCGTAGTCTAGTGGTTATGACGTCGCCTTGACGAGGCGAAGGTCCCCGGTTCGAATCCGGGCGAGCCCATTTATTTTCAGAGTCTGAATTTCTACGGGTTCACCAGTCCTAAAAGAAGTCAATGGCCTATCTATAGTCTCTGAAAACCCGATTTCTGGTTGA